>CAZPZQ010000021.1:0-21033 GCA_964590745.1 uncultured Mycobacterium sp.
CGTGCGCCTTGCGGACCTTCCTCATCGTGTAGATGAACTCAGCCATGCCGCGGTGCTGCCTCCCTGGTGTTGGCGGTCTTGCAGAATTTGCTCCCCGCCCATCCTAGGTGGGTAGCCCGGACCGGTGATCGAGCCTGGTCAGTCCCTGCTAAGCCGGCAGGGATAACCCGGCGGTGCCTTCCGGCTCGGTCTGAGCTTCGTCGACTTCGTCGGTATCGGACGCGACGCTGGTGTCGGCGGGTTCGATCGGTGTCGACGCGGGGTTCTCCGGCCCGGCAGCGATCCATTTCTCGATCCGAGCCGCACACCGGGTCAGATCGGGTCCGACCGCGGTAGCGCGCATCTCCACCGTTGACCGCCGGATGCCGTCGCGGTCTTCATACTCGCTGGTGTAGACGTGTCCGACCACGATGACCGGCGAACCCTTGCCTAACGACGCACCCACTCCGGTGACCAGCCGACCCCAGCAATTGACGTTGACAAACAGCGAGTTGCCGGCTTCCCAAGTCCCGTCGGCGCTGCGGCGGCGCGAGTTGCTGGCGACCCGGAGCTTCATCAACTCCTGGTCGCCGACCCTGCGCCGGATCGGGTCGTTGACGATGTTGCCGACCACGGTCAGCGTTGTTTCGAACATTGCTCGTTTTCCTTTCCGGTTGCGGCGGTAGCTTCGGTGCCGATCCGCCGATGCTGCCCCCATTGATCCCGGTTGGTCGGACAACTCGGTGGCCTCGATCACCCGGCAAGCTGGGCGGTGTGGAAGGAATGACGTCTGGGGATAGCCCGCCGAAACCGGCAACCCGCAGTCGGCTGGCGGCTACCGCGGATCTGGCTGCATCACACCGGCGGCTTGCGGACGACGACCGGCTCGTTCCAGTTGGACAACGCCATTTCGATGACGTTGCCGCTGCTTGGCACCAGTTTGAGCTGAACCAGCTGGTGATCACCCTTCTCCTGGATCCAGACGGTGCATGGGACACGTTTGGTGACACCCAGTTGCGGCACAAGCCCGTTCACCGCATCGGCGGTGACCTCACCGCTGACCCGTACGGTCTGCTCGCCGTCGACGGTTTCCCGCGCCTCGACCTCGGGATCGATGAAGCCGGTCAGCATGTTGGCCAGTCCGGTTTCCGGATTCAAGATCGCTGCGACATCGTAGATCTCCGCGGCCGGCCCGTAGTCGATCCAGTTATCCCCGGACTGCGCTGCATACAGGTCGCCACCAAAGACGACGAATTCAACGTCAACCTCAGAACCGGTGAGCGTGAGCCTGGCGTTGCCCGCGGCTGCGGCGCCGGGCCGGTTGGTCAGGTCGCCATCCAGCGCCGTCACCGGCATTTCCTCGATGTTGCCGCTGACCCACAACGCCAGATGCGCGCTCGCGAGATTCTCGGTCGTGGCGCTGGACTCCTGAAGTATCGTCGCGGCGTCCGGCAGCGGAGCGCTCGCCTTCTTCGACGAGGACGGGGACGACGAAGCCGGAACCGGCGAGCTCGGCGAGGATGACGGCGACGGCGCAGACGGCGAAAAGGAGCAGCCACCGACAACGGCAGCAGCGGCGCTCACCATCGCCAAGACGGCTAGGAGCCTGCGCATGCCGTCATCGTAGAACGCGCCGGTCCGGCCACCGGGGGCTCCATCGCCACCCGCAGGCCACCAAAAGGCGCGCGATATATGACCGTGCCGCTTTGGTATACCTTGCTTGCGGTGGATACCAAAAGCCAGCGGGCCAGCGGCGAACACACTCGCTGGAGGCAATGGGCACGCGAGGACATCCGAGTTTGTGACCCGGCAGAGCTGCGGCGATCGATCGCAGGCACCGCGATCGGCAATTTCATGGAGTGGTATGACTTCGGTCTCTACGGCTTCCTGGCCACCACCATCGCCCAAGTCTTCTACCCCGCCGACAGTTCCAGCGCGGCCGGTCTGATCGCCACCTTCGGCACACTAGCGGCGGCGTTCGCGGTGCGGCCATTCGGCGGGATGGTCTTCGGCTGGCTCGGTGACCGCATTGGCCGCAAGCGGGTGCTGATCACGACGATCACCCTGATGGCGGTCGGCACCACCGTGACCGGTTTGCTCCCCGGCTACCGCGACATCGGCGTCTGGTCTCCGATGCTGCTCATAGCCACCCGGATTCTGCAAGGCTTCTCCACCGGCGGCGAGTACGTCGGCGCGATGACCTACGTCAGCGAACATGCCCCGGACCGCAGCCGCGGAGCACTGACCGGGTTCTTGCCGTTGGGGACGCTGAGCGGGTACGTGGTGGGGGCGGCGCTGGTCACCGGCCTGCAGACCCAGCTGCCGATCGCTGACATGTTGACGTGGGGATGGCGAATCCCATTCCTGCTCGGTGTGCCGCTAGCTTTGATCGCGCTGTACATGCGGTTGCGAATCGAGGAGTCGCCCGCCTATCAGCACATGAGTGAGAACCGAGCCGAACCGGCGAGCGGCGGCTGGCAGCAGGTCGGACACACCATTGTGCGGCAGCGGAAGGCGTTGCTGATCACCATGGGATTGGTGCTGGCGGAGAACGTCACCAACTACATGCTCACCGGATACCTGCCGACGTACTTCAAACGAGTCGGAGGCATCGGCGCCAGCAGCGGCCTGATGATGATCGTGGTGGTGTTGGTCATGATGTCGGCCGCGGTGGTGTCGGTGGCAAAGCTGTCCGACCACGTCGGGCGCAAACCGATCATGTGGACCGGTTGCGCGCTGCTCATCGTCGGCTCGACACCGGCGTTTCTGCTGATCCGGCACGGCGCGGACTATCCGGTTCGGCTGTTCGGAGTGCTGCTCATCGGCGCGATGCTGTTGTGCTTCAACAGCACCTCGCCGTCCACCCTGCCGGCGCTTTTCCCCACCGATGTGCGTTACCTCGCGGTGGCCGTCGGGTTCAACATCTCGGTTTCAGCGTTCGGCGGTACCACGCCGCTGATCGCAGAAACACTGGTATCCGGCACCGGGAACGTGATGGTGCCGGCTTTTATTCTGATGGTCGCGGGTCTGGTCGGCACAGTTGCGGTGTGGTTCACACCCGAGGTTGCCGGCCAGCGACTGCCCGGCTCCGGGCCGTCGGTGGCGACCGAGCAGGAGGCGCGCGCCATCGTCGACGCCGGGTTGGTGGAATAACAGGCGAAAACGATCGCTCAGCCGACAGCAGCAGCGCTCAATGCTGGTGCAAAGCGTCGCGTCGGGCCAATTCGGCGAGCATGGCATTGTAGGCGGCCAATTCGGCGTCATGGTCCCGATCTTCGGCACGGTCGAATCGTTTCGCAGTGCGCCGGTCGCTGCGGGTCCACTGCACCAGCAGCGCGACCATGACGATCAACAGCGGCAATTCTCCTGCCGCCCAAGTAATTCCGCCACCCAGCCGCTGGTCGCCGAGCAGGTCGGTGTGCCAACTTAACTGCAGTGAACGGTAGAAGCCCTCACCGAGTACGTCACGCATGCCCATCAGCAGCACGCCGAAGAAACCGTGCAGCGGCAGGGCGGCGAAGACCACGGCCAGCTTGGCCGGCGGCGAAATCGGCCGCGGTGTCGGGTCAATACCGATCACCACCCAGTAGAACAGGTAGCCGGTGAGTAGGAAGTGCACATTCATCCCGACGTGCCCGGTGTGGTTGGCGACGATCGCGTTGAAAATGTTGCTGAAGTACAAGCCGTAGAAGCCGATCACGAATACCACCGCGGCGATGATCGGGTTGGTGAAAAAACGCGCCACCCGGCTGTGCAGGGCGGCCAGCAGCCATTCCCGCGGGCCGGGCGGCTCGCCGCTGCCGGCAACCGGCAATGCCCGCAACGCCAAGGTGGTCGGAGCGCCCAGTACCAGCAGGACCGGCACCAGCATGGACAGCAACATGTGCACGATCATGTGCATGCTGAACATCGCCGGCATATAGCGGCCCAGCCCCGATGAGGTGGCCACCAGCAGCGTCAGGCAACCGAGCAGCCAGGCTGTCGTTCGCCCGGCCGGCCAATTGTCGCCGCGTCGGCGCAAGCGCAGCACCCCGCGCAGGTACAGCGCGGCGAACAGCAGTGCGGCGGTGCCGAAGATCAGGTCGAAGCGCCAGTCGAACAGCACCCGCGCCATGGTGGGTGGGCCGGCGAAGTCGTAGCCGATCTTCACCTCGGGAATCGACGGACGCAGGATCGGCGGCGGCGGCGGTGGCGTGCGGCCCAGCGCGACCGCGACGCCGAACGTCCCGCCGAAGATCACCGCCTCGATCAAGGCCAGCCTGATCAGTACTGTTCGCTCGTTGGGGTCGGCCTGCAGTGCGGCCACTCCGCGGCGTCGCTGTTGCCAACCGGCGACACCGAGTAAGCACAAGGCGACGAATTTGACGATCACCAGCCGACCGTAGGCACTGGTCAACAAGGCCGACGGCACCACCCGCACCAACGCGTTGACCACGCCGGAAAACCCCATCGCCACAAAACACCACAGCGCCACCGCTGAGAACCGGCGCGCGGCCAGGCCGGCATGTTCCCCGCCGCGCAGCGCGTGCACCAACAACACCAGCAGGCCGCCGCCCCACAGACCCGCAGCGAACAGGTGGATCATCAAACTGTTGACGGCCAGGTCGTGCGACCCGCCGGCCGCGGAGTGCCCGGTCAGGCCGAGCGGGATGAACGTGATCAGCGATCCGGCCAACAGCACCGGAGTCCACGACCAGCGCAACACCCGCAGACTCACCAGGGAGATGGCCGCCGCCAGGAATGCGGTCCAGCGCCATGCGGTCGCGGTGTCGACCAGGCTGGCCACCGACCACAGCGTTACCAGGTCAAGGTGCGCTGCCAGCGGTTGGCCGGATACGTCGGAAATGGTCAGCGGCACCAGCAGCGCCGCACAGACCGCCCAGACTCCCGACGCCACCGTGCCCAACCGCAGCGCTCGATAACCGGCGGCGTCCAGCACCCCGTTCGGCTGCGGCGGCGCCAGAAATGCCGCGAACAGAAACGCCCCGACAGCCAACGCGGCCGCCACCTCACCGGCCGCCCGGACGAACGGCAGGCCCAGCGTGGTCGCCGGTCCGGGATTCGGCAGCCCAGTGGCGGCCAAAGCGTCTACCAGCGACAACGCGGCGATCCCGGCTGCGGTGGTCCCACCCAGCAGCACTATGCCGACCAGCAGCGGCCAGATCGCCGCCGGTGGTCGGCGGATGGCCGGAACCGTTGTCACATCACCAGGGTATGAGCGCACCGCCAAAAAGCCGCTATCGGTCCGCGGATCGGTTCTGCGTTCTCCCGCACCTACTGTCGCCGGCTTGTCTGGCGTGGCTGGCGCGCCTCGATCTCGCGGGACACGAACTGGTTGGCGGCGATCTGCGCGACGTGATCGAAATCTGCCAGAATGCCCTTTAATTCCCGCCGGAAGGCGATCCGGCGTTCGGCCAGATCCGGCGCGGCTTCCAGCAGCTGCTGATCGGCCGCCACCTGGCGGGCGGTCGCGAACAGCAGGGCTGACACCGGCTCGCTGCTCCGCACCCGGCCCTGTGCGACGAACTGGCGACCGACGCCGAGCGCTAATTGGGTCAGGTCTTTCTCGCCGATATCCGCCGGGGCGTCACGCAGCACATCGGCGACGATCGCGTAGGCCTCGAAGAAGACCCGCAGCATCGCGTCGGCCATCAACGGTTGCTTCTGGTACAACATCGCGTCGATGTCGGCTGCGCCCGCGGTGACATGGGTTTCCCAGTCGGAGTACCACGCCATCTCCTCGGCGATGTTGTCTCGAAACGCGGCCGAGTCAGCGAAGTAGAAATCGAATTTCAGCAGGTCGCGCAGCCGCATGGCCTGCGTCCAGAAGGCTTGCAGCCGGTCATCTTCGGCGTGTCCGGCGTGCGCCAATGCCAGCTCGACGATCGAGGTCTCCAAGAATGCATGGATCACTGAATTGCGATAGAACGCCGCAGCGAGTTCATCCTCCGGAACGATTCGCCACACCGGCTCTCGGCCGCCATCGACCCGGGTGACCGGGTGCCCTCCGGACAGCGCGTCCACCGCCGCCCGCACGCCCTCCGGGGTCCGCAGTCGCAGCGCACTGTTGGAAACCGGGTTTTGCTTGCGCTCCAGATAGTCCAGCGAATCCTGCAGCGCCCGGTGTAGTTGGCCCAGGGTCAACGCTTGGCCGCGGGTCGCCAACAGCAGCGCGGATACCAGTGCGGTCGCATTGACCGGGGTGACCCGCTGAATCCGCCAGGCGACTTCGAAGGCCATCTTCTGCATGGCGAGCCGCTTGGCGTCATGGTCGGATCCGATCGGTCCATCTGGCGGTCCGAGATAGTGGCGCATGGACACCGCTTCGGGGAAGCGCACGTAGATCTTTCCGTAGTTGCGCTCGCCCTGCGCTTTGATGAAGTTGTATAACCAGGACAGCCCTTCTGGGGTCTTCTCGGCTCCTCGTGCGTAAGCAGCGTACTCGGCAGTTTCATGGAGTTGGTCGAAGCTGATCGAGACTCCCTGCAGCAGAATATCTTCGCTACGACCGTCGAGGTAGGCATCGGCTACATAGCTCATCAGGCCAAGCTTCGGCGGCAGCATCTTCCCGCTCCGGGACCGGGTGCCCTCGATGGACCAACTGAGATTGAACCGTTTTTCGACGACGTAGCCGACGTATTCCTTGAGGACGTACTTGTACAGCGGGTTGTCGCCGATTCTGCGTCGGATGAAGATGACACCCGACCGGCGCAGCAGTGGCCCCATCAAGCCGAACGACAGGTTGATCCCGGCGAATACATGAATAGGCGGCAGCCGGTTTTCTTGCATCGCCACCGGCATGACCGCACCGTCGATATAGGACCGATGCGAGAACAACAGCACCGCCGGATGGTTTTCCAATGCGGTACGCAGCGCGGCGACCTGATACTCGTCGTAGTCGATGTTGGGGTCGAAGCCGCGGCTGAGCATCTTGGTAAGCACCCCGACGACGTCGACGGACGCCCTGCTCCAACCGGTGGATAGTTCGTCGAGCATGGCGCCGGCTTCTTCGAGGGTGGCGCCCGGAATGTTCTTCAGCCCGTCACGGAACCGGGCAGAGGCCAGAATTTCCGGCTTGACCAGTCGCGGAGACTTGTACTGCGGACCGAGGATTCGGTATTCGGCACGCTCCAACGCCAACAGTGCTCGTCGAGTGACGAAGTGGGCGAAGTCTCGAGGATTCTCCCCTGCCGTCTTCTCCCCCCACCGCTCGCGCAGCTCTGCGACTGTCGCCGATTCACCGGCCACGACCCGAGCCCGGGTGGGCTCGTCGCGCACGATGCGCCGCTGCTGACCCTCACTGGGCCGGTAGGGGTTTCGGCCGGGAAGCAATCCGAGCACCCGAGACAGCGTCGACGCCTCGGGGCGTGGCATCCAGAATACCCGAACCGGGACAATCGAACGCTGGTCGTCGGTGCTCAGCCGTTCGACAAGTTGCACCAGCGTCGCGGGCGTCGGATTGCGTGGCGACAGCCGCAACACCTCGATCTTGCTCTCCGGGTGCGCGGCTCGACGTTGGTCCAGCCAACCCTTGAGCAGCTCCGCCTCGACCAGGGATGAAACGAACGCCAACACCAAAGCGTCGGCGGTCGCGGTCGCGGTCGAGGCATCGATAGCGGGTGTCGTCACTGCCGGCCTTTCGCCCCGGACGCTTTCGTCCTCGCCGCAGCCTTTTTGGTGGCCTTCTTAGCCGTCTTTTTTGCGGTTTTCTTCGGCCGCCGATATCGATCGATGTCGGGAAGCTCGTCCACCGGCCAGTCCGCCAGCGTGTCCAGATAGAGCTGGCGCACCACGGCAATCCGTTCTGGTAGGTCATCGACAGACCAGTCGGCGACCGAAATCGGTGGGAAGACAGCGACATCGACGGTGCCCGGATTGATGGTCATCGAGTCCCGGGCAGCGACCACCTCGGCGTTGCGGATCACTATCGGGACGATGGGGATACCGGCCGCCATCGCGATCCGGAACGGCCCCTTCTTGAACGGACCGACTGCGGTGGTGTCTACCCGGGTTCCCTCCGGGGCGATCACCACCGACAGCCCTTTCTTGGCGCGCTCTTCCACCTCGTGCAGCGCCTCCACGGCGGAGGCGGTGTCATCGCGGTCGATGAACGCTGTCTCCATCAATCTGCCCAGCAACCCGGCGATCGGATCGCTCTTCAGCTCCTTTTTGCCGACGCTGACCCAGTTGTCTCGCACCAGCGCGCAAGTAATGACCGGATCGACTTGGTTACGGTGGTTGAAGATGAACACCGCGGGGCGAGCCGCGGACAGGTTTTCCTTACCGAGCACGTTGAGCCGCACACCGTTGACGGCCAGCAGAACCTGCGGATAGACGGTGGTGAAGAAGTTGACACCGCGACGACGGCTCAAACTCAACAGGCCCAACCCCAGCGCGCTAGCCCCGACCGGAACCACCGACCCGATACCGACCAGCGTCCGCAGCTGGCCGATGAGGCCGCCGCTGCCGCGGCTGGTGAAGCGCAGGATCGGCCAGCCGCGCTGGCGGGCGACGGCGGCCATTTTTCCTTCCGGGTTCGTCGGCCTGGGGTTGCCGACCAGGTACATCAACGAGACGTCCTCATCGCCGTCGGCGTAGAAATAACTGTCCTTCAGGTCGATATCGTGCTCGGCGGCGAATTTCTGCACCGCCGCCGCCTTGCCGGGCCCCCAGAGGATCGGCTGAAGCACCTTGCCGGTGAGCGTACCGTTCTGGTCGGTTTGGAAAACGTTGGTCAGCGTGTTGGTGATACCCAGAAACCGGGCCACCGGCCCGACTTGGATGGTCAACGCCGACGAACTGAGCACCACGGTGTGCCCGCGGGCCTGGTGTGCACGCACCAGTTCGCGCATCTCGGGGTAGATCCGCGACGCGATCTTCTGGACGAACAGCCGTTCGCCGATTTCCTCGATGTCGCTGAGCGACCGGCCGCGCAGTGCCGACGACGCCGTGGTGATCAGTTCTTCAAACTCGATGCGGCCGAGTTGATGGTTGAGCCCGGCCTGGATCATCCCGATCAGCTCACCAACCCCCATATCGCGATGACGGAACCGTTCACGGGTGAGGATCACTCCGGTGAAGCCGGCGACCAGCGTCCCGTCCAGGTCGAAGAAAGCACCGATCTTCGGCCCGGGCGCGCTCGCGGCGATCTCCGCAACCGAGCCGGGCAGGCGCATGTCGCGTGCTGATACCGCTGGCGATTTCCGGTCCGGCGCGCTCATAAGCTCACCATCGGTTGCGACGAGGCTGCCGGATGGTTGGCCGAGGCGTGCACGGCGGAAAACGACGCCGGTAGGCAGCGCGGCGCCGGTTCGCCGGCCAGCGCGAGAATCTCATCGAACCCGGCCACCAGACACTCCGCGAAGAGTTTTTCGTCTCGGACGGCGGCCCGATCGTAGCGCACGGTGATGGTGCAGACCCCACCGCGGGAGATCAGGACCACCATCAGCGCGACACCGGGCAGCGGACCGATACCGTAGTGCCGCAGCACTTTCGCACCTGCGATGTAGGTGTCGCCCGGGTAGAACGCCACGTTGCTGGCCTGCACATCCGCGGCGACCACCGAGCCGGTCATCTTCTCCAGAATCGGTGTCGGCAGCGCACTCAGCAGCGGTGCGATCGAGCCGATCAGGTCCATCGCGGGCTCTTCGCGGCGCTGAGTCATCTGGGCGCGTATCCGTTTGATGCGTTCCACCGGGTCGTCGATCGCGATCGGCGCCGCCAGGTTTACCCCGGTGAACCGGTTGCCGCCGGATGGATCGGCGTCGGCGCGCAAGTTCACCGGAACCGCCATCGGAAGGGTGGCGATCGGCACCCCGAGCGCCCGGTGGTATCGACCGAGCGCCCCGCTCAGTGCGGCCAGGTAGGCGTCGTTGATGGACCCACCACCGGCCTTGGCGGCGCGGTGCAGGTCAGCGAGCTCGATGTCCAGCGCCTCGGTGCGGCTGGCCAGGCTGCGCCGCCGCAGCAGTGGCGATGGTTCGGCAGCCTGACGCATCACCCGGGCTCCGGAGCGGGCATAGTCGAAGGCACCTTCCAGCGCCGAAACCGGGTCACGCACCGTCCGGCCCACCGTCGACAGCATTCCCGACAACGCGTCCCGCGCACCGCCGATCAGCGCGCCAGGCAAGTGGTTGATGCCGTCGCGCATCAAGTCGTTGGGCGAGAGATCTTGCGGCACCGGCTGCGGGGGCATGGGCCGAGCAGGCGGGTTGCGCTCGAGGTCATAGATTTGGCCGAACATTTCCGCGCTACCGACGCCATCGGTGACGGCATGACTGAGGTGCAAAAGTGTGGCCGCGAGGCCGTCGGCGAGCCCTTCGACGAGGGTCACCGTCCACAGCGGACGCGAGATATCCAACGGCGACTGCAGGCTGACCTCGGCTAGGTCGAGCACCTCCCGCAGTCTCCCCGGCCGAGGAACCCGCACCCGGCGGACGTGGAAGTCCAGGTTGAAGTCGGGATCGACTACCCAGCGCGGCGCCGCTATCGGCAGCGTCGGAACCACCACCTTTTGCCGCAACCGCAGCACCCGCCGGGAAACGCTCTCGAACAGACTCCGGAAACGAGTCCAGTCCGGGGTGGTGTCCAACAACTCCAAGCCCATGATCCCGGAGCGGGTGCGCGGGTTGGCTTCGCCTCGATGCAGCAGGTAATCCAGTGCGCCCAGTTCGATGGGCAGTCCGGCCGCGTCGACCGAATCACCCATAGCGGCCGCCCGACCATGACCGCCAGCCCGCATCGCCCCGGCACGCCAACGCTGGAACCGCCACCTCGCCTCCCGTCGCAACCCGTCTGGACCTGCACTCAACGCTAGTTCGTTCGCCGCCTCCGCGGGAGCCGATTGTCCAGGTAGCCCGGCTGTCGCCGGCACCGGATACCATGGTGTACCGCTTGCCTCCGTAGCTCAGTCGGATAGAGCGCATGACTTCTAATCTTGAGGTCGCAGGTTCGAGTCCTGCCGGGGGCGCAACGAGACGCTCTGTGCTGCAACAAGCCTCATCCATCGCCTTTGGGCAGCCCTGATGCGCGCCGACCAGCGGTAACATCAAATCCGCTGGTCGCGCCACCGAACGGAAGTCGGCCCGCTCCGAGCGGCCGAGTGCACTAGCGTCTTTGATGAGGCGGTGGTTGACCAGCGAAAACACCGCAGAGCGGCCACCCTGCGATGACGATATCGTGCCACCTTGGCCGGACCAGCAGTGTGGCACGGCTGGTGCCGCCGTGCCTGGCGGTCGAGCGATCAAGCCGTGACTGCGAGCGCCAGGTCCACCCAATCGTGGTCGCAGGCGTCTGCGGAAGTATCCGAGGCCGCGAGTCTGATCAAGACCGCATGGCCCGGCGTCAGCTTCAAGCTGGTCTGGGCGTTGCCGATTTCGGATACGTCAGCCTGGCCATCGACGATGACCGTGTAACCATCCGCCTCCGCGGGCGGCCACAGCAACGACACCCGCTTGCTGTGCGAAAGGTTCGCCCGGGTGCGCTTGCCACCGATCGGCCCTACCTCGACAACACCGTCGTTGAATACCGGGGTGACCGGGATGGTATGCACCTGGCACTCAGCATCGGCGGTGGTCAGATACGCAAGGCGGCGGCCGGAAAGCTTTTCGGCGAGTCGCGTGAGATCTACGCTGGCCGTCATGGGCCGACCATAACGTCACTTTGATCTCGACGCCGAGAACCAGCCGGACCCGAACCCAATCAGTGCCGGCGCGGCGCGCTCCGCCCTAGCCGATGGTCAGCTCTGTTCATTGCTGCGGCCGGGGATGAGCAGAGCCGGGTGTACCGTTGCCGATACGCCCCGCCGTACACTGTGCACTGCTTAACGGACGAGGAGCGGAGGTGAAGTGATGAACCATGAACGTGCTATCCGCCTGTACATCATCGCCATGATGGTGGTCGTGGTGGTCTCAGGTCTGATAATCGCTTGGGCCGTTTAGCCGTTTCTAACCAGCAACGCCGTTTCGTCGTTCCGCATCAACCGGTTTATTCATTGGTTATTTGGGCTCAGCCGGTGAGTCTCTACCGCGCTCGACCGAGGTTTCTACATGATTCGTTGCGGCACAGCAGCTGACAAGGTGCCGCGACGGCATGCTTTTGTCGTTTCTGAACGACGGGCACTCTTGTTCTCATAGGTGATTTCGCTCACCGTTACAACCCCTGTGGAGGTACCGATGACCCGATCCGAGCTGGTCATGTCGAGCGTGCGCCACCGGGTGGTGCTGATCACCGTGAACGATCCGGAGCGGCGGAATGCGGTCACCGACGCGATGTCCGAGCAACTCCGCACCGCTGTGCAGCAGGCCGAAGCCGACGAGGACGTGCATGCCGTAGTGGTCACCGGCGCCGGCCGGGCGTTCTGCGCGGGAGCCGACTTGTCCGCTCTCGGCGCAGCCACCGAGGACGGTTTGTTGCGCATCTACGACGGCTTCATGGCGCTGGCAAACTGCACGTTGCCCACCGTCGCCGCGGTCAACGGCCCGGCGGTCGGTGCCGGCCTGAACCTGGCGCTGGCCGCCGATGTGCGAATCGCTGGTCCCGCCGCGATGTTCGACGCCAGGTTTCAACAACTCGGTCTGCACCCGGGCGGTGGCGCGACGTGGATGTTGTCCCGGGCGGTGGGGCCACAAACCGCCCGCGCCGCGCTGCTGTTCGGAATGCGTTTCGACGCCGAGACCGCAGTGCGGCATGGACTGGCGCTGCAACTGGCTGACGATCCGGTTGCCGCTGCACTGGCGTTGGCGGCCGGGCCGGCGGCCGCACCGCGGGACGTGGTGCTGGCCACCAAGGCGACGATGCGGGCGACCGCCAGTCCCGGCTCTATCGACAGTGAGCAGCACCGGTTTGCCATGCGGACCGAGCTGGGACCGCAGGCGAGATCGGTCCGGTCACCGGAGTTCACCGCGCGATTGGACGCGGCGCGGCGTAAGTAACCGCCGACACCCTCCCGGTATCACAGATCCATCAGCGCGGTGTCCGGCGACTCGATGAGATCCCGTAATTGGCAAAGGAACCCGGCCACCTGCGCTCCGTCGGCAACGCGGTGGTCGAACACACAGGTCAGCTTCATCTCAGGTCGGGCCACGAGGCCGCCGCCGCTGACCGCGGGTTGCGGTTTCAGCGAGCCCATCCCAAGGATGGCGGCCTCTGGATAGTTGATCACCGGAACGCCGTCGTCCAGCCCAAGAGCGCCGAAATTAGACACCGTGAACGTCGAGCCCTGCAATTCGGTCGGCTTCAGCAAGCCGGCCCGAGCGTCTCGGATCAGCCGGGCCACCTGCTCGCCGAGTTGTCGGGTGGTCTTCTGCTGCGCGTTGAAGACCACCGGGACCAGCAGGCCACGGGGTGCGGCGACGGCGAAACCCAGGTGCACGGCATGGTGCGTACGCACCTGCGGGCCGTCCGGGGCATCCACCCAGGTCGAGTTGAGCGTCCGATGCTGGGTCAGCGCAATGACCAGTAGCCGCAAGGTGAGCACGAACGGTGTGATCGGCGTGCCGTCTTCGGCTGAGCCGGCCAACCGGTCACGCAGCCGCAGCAGATTCGTGCAGTCAACCTGCACGCTGGCATGAGCATCCGGAATCATACTGCGCGACAACATCATCCGTTCAGCCATCGCCGCCTGCACCGGACTGACCGGTGCGATATCCGAGCCGGCGCCGAAGGATGATTGCTCGATCGCCGCCAGCACGCCCTCGCGGGTGATCACCCCGTGCGGGCCGGGCGGCACGTCGCCCAGGTCGACGCCCAGTTCGGCGGCGAGTTTGCGGGCCGCCGGCTTGGCCTTGGGACGCGTGGACCCGGTCCGGATTCGGCGGCTGGTGTCGAAGGTGTCATCGGCGCCGTAGCCGACCAGCACCGGCTTGTCCGCACCCCTTTCACCCCCGGGTGCGCCGTCCGCTGCTGGGCGCTCCGCTGACGGGGCGCCAGCGTCGACGTCGATGCGCACCAGCGGCGAACCGACCGCCAAAACGGCACCGGGCTCACCGCCTAACTCGACCACCCGACCGGCGTATGGGCTGGGTATCTCCACCTCGGCTTTGGCCGTCTCCACCGTGCACAGCACCTGATTGAGCATCACCTCATCTCCGATGGCGACGTTCCAACTGGTCACGGTGACCTCGTCCAGGCCTTCGCCGAGATCTGGCACCAGGAAAGGCTTCACCCGGTCCTGGTCTTGGTCCGGCCTCACGGCAACTCCAGTACCCGCTCGACGCAGTCCAGCAGTCGATCCGGACCGGGCAGCCACAATCGCTCCAGCCGGGCGGGCGGATACGGTGTGTCAAACCCGCACGCGCGCAACACCGGTGCCTCCAGGTCGTAGAACAGCTGCTCTTGGATGCGGGCGGCGAGTTCAGCACCGTAGCCCAGGTTTCGCGGACCCTCGTGCAGCACGACGCACCGCCCGGTGCGCCGGACGGACGCCGCAACGGTGTCGAAGTCTAGCGGCACAAGCGAACGCAGGTCGACTACCTCTAGTCCCCAGCTATGTTGTTGCTCAGCGATTTCCGCGGCAGCCAAAGCGGTGGGCACCAACCCGCCGTAGGTGAGTACGGTGACATCGCTGCCCGACCGGCGCACCATCGCACACCCGATCCCGGGTTCCGGACGGCTGGTGTCGACCAATCCACGGCCCCAGTAGCGCCGCTTAGGCTCTAAGAACATCACTGGGTCTGGGCTGGCGATGGCGTGCCGCAGCAGCCAGTACGCGTCGGCCGGTGTCGATGGGACCACCACCTTCAGTCCCGCGGTATGCGCCCAGTAGGCCTCGGTGGACTCCGAATGGTGTTCGGCCGCACCGATACCGCCGAACGACGGTATCCGGACGGTAACCGGCATGGCGACCTCGCCGCGGGTACGGGCCCGGTATTTTGCCAGGTGGCTCACGATCTGGTCGAACGCCGGATAAGTGAACCCGTCGAACTGGATTTCCGGCACCGGCACGAAGCCGCGCAAGGCCAAGCCGATGGCGATGCCGATCACCGCGGACTCGGCCAGCGGGGTGTCAAAACAGCGGTCTTCACCGAACGTTTCGGTCAGCCCCTCGGTCACCCGAAACACTCCGCCCTGAACCCCGACATCGGTGCCGAACACAAGCACCTTCTGGTCAGCGACCATCGCGTCGTGCAGCGCGCGGTTGAGTGCCTGCACCATGGCGAGTTGCTCAGCGTGCCGCACCGACTCGCCGGCGGTAACCGCGCGCGAGACCGCAGACGTTGATGGATCGATGATCTGGGTCATTCGTTGTCCCTGGCCAACTCGGCGCTCAAAGCCCTGCGTTGCTCCTGCAGCGCCGGGGTGGTGTCGGCGAAAACGGTGGTAAAAAGCTCGGCCACGTCCACATCCGGTGCATCGACCACCGCGCTGCGCAGCTCGGCCCGCAGTCGCGCCGCCTGCGCTGCGACCTGTTGCTCGACGCCATCCGACCATTCCCCGAGCGCGCGTAGATATGTCTGGTAGCGCGGAACGGGATCCAGCGCGGTCCACCGGTCCAGTTCCTGCTGGCTGCGGTAGCGGGTCGGATCGTCGGAGGTGGTGTGCGGGCCGAGCCGATAGGTGACCGCCTCGATCAGGGTCGGGCCATCGCCGGAACGGGCTCGCTGGGCCGCTTCGGCCATTACCGCATGGCAGGCCAGCGGGTCGTTGCCGTCAACCCTGATGCCGGGCATCCCGTAACCGATAGCCTTGTGCGCGAGCGACGGTGCCACCGTCTGCCGGCTCAGTGGCACCGAGATCGCCCACTGATTGTTCTGCACGTAGAACACGCACGGCGCGTTGAACACCGCCGCAAAGTTCAGGGCCTCGTGCACGTCGCCTTCGCTCGTGGCGCCGTCCCCGATGAAAGCCACCGCAACGGAGTCCTCGTTCAGCCGCTGTGCCGCCATCGCAGCGCCCACCGCATGCAAGGCCTGAGTGCCGACCGGCACCGAGATCGGGGCGCAGCAGTTCGCCACGAATTCGAGCCCACCGTTCCAGGTTCCCCGCCAGGACGCCGCTACCTGCCAGGCCGGGATGCCGCGGGTGAGGAACACTCCCAGTTCGCGGTATTGCGGAAACAACCAATCGGTGGCGCGCAGCGCAGCAGTCGCACCCACCTGGGCGGCCTCTTGGCCACGACAGGACGCGAACAGCGCCAACTGACCCTGGCGCTGCAGGTTGACCAGTTCGGCGTCTAGTTCCCGGGTCACCACCATCAGCTCATAAAGCCGAGTCAGGGTCTGCACCGGCAATTCTCGGCTATAGCGTTTTTCGATGGTGGGCGCGCCGTCGGGCCCGATCAGCTGTACTGGCTCAACGTCGACGGTCGTCGGCATCGGGGCCATATCGCCTCCTTGTAGTGGTGCGTTCGATTATGCCAGCGGGCCCGCGTCGGCCCGGCGATCTCGACGGCGCGGCCGCGGTGTCCGGTGCGCCGGAACGCCACCGGACCGCTACCGTGGCCCTGTGAGCAGCCAGCGGGTACCGGGCGGTGTGGTGCACAAGCTTCCCGCCGACCTGCGCACTGCGCTGGTCGGCGACCCCGCGGCGCTGGACGCCTGGAAAGACATCACGCCGCTGGCTCGTAACGAGTTCATCTGCTGGGTCGAGGATGCCAAGCAACAGATGACCCGAGCGCGCCGCATTCGCCGGACCCAGGACGGGCTGAAGGAAGGCCAGCGCCGGCCGTGCTGCTGGCCGGGCTGCCGACACCGCGAGCGTACCGGCCGCTGACCCGGCAGCCGAAGAGCCGTTACTGGCCAACGGTGAACATGCCGCGAGCGCCGCCCTCGGCGTGGTGTAAGTCGTGGTCCATGATCATGTAGTGACCCGGCTCGGGGAAGCTGAGTTCGACGAAACCGCCTTGCGCTGGCGCCAAATCCAGGGCTTGTGAACCTCCGGTGGCGCCGGACGGATCCGGAGCACGCAGTAGCCAGCCGCCCTCTTTGTAGACGCTATCGAACTGTGTGCCGACGATGTGGAAGGAGATCGCGTCACCGGGTCCGGCGTTGACCAACCAGATCCGCACCCGCTCTCCCGGGTGGGCACTCAGCGGAGCGTGGATGTACTGATCGGCCATGCCGTTGAACATCCAGCCGTCCGGCCGTCCGGCGCGAATCGCCGTGGTCTTGTCGTCGCTGTGCGGATCGCCGAGATACAGCTGCGCGCCAATCAGGACATACTCCCGGTCCACCGCCGGCAGGCCGGGCGGGTCGATGATCACGGCACCGTACATGCCGTTGCCGATGTGCAGCGACTGCGGCGGGGTGCTGCAGTGGTACAGCCAGGCGCCGGCCCGCCGCGCGGTGAACCGGTAGATCAGCCGCTCACCCGGCGCCAGGGTGCGCATCGGTTGATCCGGGGCGAGCGACCCGGCGTGGAAGTCCATACCGTGGCCCATGTGCGAATCGTTGACCAGGGTGATCTCGAACCGGTCCCCCACCCGGCCGCGCACGATCGGCCCGGGTTCCGAACCGCCCCAGGTCCACCGGGTCTCCCGGCGGCCAGGCGCCACCTCCAATTCCCGGTCGGTGGCGTGCAGCTCCACCCGATGCACACCCGCGGCGGCCGGGGCGAGCACCGGGTCGCGGGCCGTCCAACCCGGCGACGGGTCAGCGGCCAGATTCAACTCCGGCAGCACACCCGCGCTGTCGGTGTGACGGCCGGGGGGGTGCTGGTGGCTGGCGCCCAGGGCACGGACCGTCATGGTCATCCCGGCGGCCCGATGTCCGGGCACGTCGCACCAGATGTCGCGATCCCGGTCCACCACACCAACGTCCAGCAGCGCGGTCTGACCACGGTTGAGCCGCGGCGTGCGCTCACCGGTATCGGTGCGAAGATCATGCGGAATGGCCTCATCGTTGGTCACCCGCAGCACCAGCCGAGTTCCGGCCGGCACTTCCACCGTGTCCGGCAACACCCGCATGTTGTCCAGGGCCACGTCCACGGTCCGCGTCTGGCCGGTGACCTGCGAGGCGCCGGGGTTCTGCGGCGTTCCAGCGCCCAACGTCACCGAAAGCACCACTGCGATCAGCCCCGCCACGGCGACCACACCGGTCATGACACCGTGTCGCTCCCGCTCGACGGCCGGCGCGTTGATCGTGCCGCGCAACAGCACTGGAACCGCGAGTTGCAGCGCCAGCCAGAGGAAGGCGGCGACCGCGACGGCGGCCAACGCCCACCCGGCCAACCGGATGGCGCTGGGCAACGGCGCGGAAACCAGCGGCACGGCGATGTTCAGCGCTACCAGCCGCGCCTGCCAGCCTCGCGCCAGAAACGCGATGACAGCTTTGCGCTGAGGCGGCCCCTGAGCGGTCAGCACCGGAAGCAGCTCGGTCAGTGCACCGAGCAGGATCTGGGCGACGAAACCGACCACCAGTAGCGGGATGATGGAGGTTTCCACCAGGCCGGGCAGCGCCTCGGCGGACCGGGTGGCGATCAAGCCGATCAACTCGATCACCACCGCGATACCCAACCAGCACGTCGCAGCCGCGAGCATCCACGAGGCAAGCCCGACCGGACGCCGCTTGGGCCACAGCGCCACCACCGCGACACCGATCCCGGCCGCATAGCACACGAAGCCGGCCATCGTCAGCCAGACGCTGGTGGCGAGCAGGCCGACGATGATGACGGCCAAGCCGCCGGCCAGGGCCGGCAGGGTGCGCTGGGCCAGGGCGTAGCTGCGCGGCGTGATCTTCTCGCGGTTGGTGGTGGGCCACAAGGTGAACAAGGTGCCCACCACGGTGAAAGCGATCCAGCCGAACAGCATGACATGGACGTGGGTGGTCCACAGCCGCGCGTACCACCGGTCAACACCGAACGCCATGCTGGCACCGGCGACCGCGCCGATCAGCAGCGCCACGATGGCGGCCAGGTAGAAGTCCACCAGATAGCCGAAGCGGGCTGACAGCGCAGCCTTTTTCATCGCGATCAGTTCGGCGCCGTGCACGACGGCCACCACCGCAACAACCGAACCACCGATGCCGGTGATCACTTCGGTATTGATCCAGACACCGGCCAACGCGGCGGCGGCCCCGACGTTCAGCACGGCGATCTTGGCGGCCAAATGCCACGGCGGCGGGTCCGGCACCCGGCACAAGGTTGTGGTGAAGTGTCCCGACCAGATCACGATCGCGTTGGTGGCCGCACCGAGCAACAACGCGTGTGTCGCCAGCCACACCGGGTGATCGAGCGCGTCATGCGCCAACAGCAACGCGACCGCCACGGCGAGCCAGCCCAGCACCACCAGGTTGGACCCGATGAACACCGGCCCGCGCGGGCCGCCGCGGCGCTTCGGCTGGACGGGCGGCGGCGGCTTAGCGCCTGGTGCTGCCAACTGGATCATGACCGTAGGCTACGGTGCCCGGTCCCGAGCCGTCCGTGAGCTAGGACACATGTCGTTAATCGGCCCGGCGCAAAATCGCCTCGGCATGGCGCAGCACCGGGGAGTCCACCATCTGCCCCTCGAACACGAACACGCCGCGCTCAGTGGCCGCGGCAGCAAGCACCCGGCGAGCCCATTCGAGCTGATCCGGGGCCGGGCGGTAGGCATCGCGCACCACCGGAACCTGGCTGGGGTGAATGCATACCGTGGCGTCGAATCCGATCGCCGCCGCGTCCAGCGCCTCGGCTTCGAGCCCGGCCAGATCGCCGATGTCTAGGTGCACGGCGTCGAGGGCGGCCCGACCGAACGTGGCGGCCGCCAGCAAGACCGTGGAGCGAACGTGGCGGGCCACATCTCGGTATTCGCCGTCTGACCGGCGACTGGCGCCGCCACCCAGGGCAGCGATCAGGTCCTCGGCCCCCCACATCAGCGCCGCGGTGGCCTCGGCTGCGGCGATTTCGGTGGCGAACAACGCGCCGCGCGGGGTTTCCACCAGCGCGACCACTTCGCGTGGCGTCAGTGCCATCACCTGGGCCGCCGACTCGGTTTTGGCCAGCATCACCGTGGTGTAAGCGGTGTCGGCCAGTGCCGCTAGGTCGAGCGCTTGATCCTCAGTACCAGCCGGGTTGACCCGCACCACGGTGCGTGCTGGATCGAGCGGGGTATGTCGCAGCGCCGCGCGGGCGGCGGGCCGGTCGGCGGCGGCCACCCCGTCCTCCAAGTCGAGGATCACCACATCGGCGACCGCCGCTGCCTTGGCGAACCGATCCGGGCGGTCGGCCGGGCAGAACAACCACGCCGGCCCGGCAGACCGTACGTTCATGAGCTGTTGCCGGTAGGCCGTTTGCGCACCAGCGTGGCGCGCACCGCGCGGGCGACCACCACCCCATGCTGGTTGCGGGCGATGTGCTCGAGCGTCACGATGCCCTCTCCGGGCCGGCTCTTCGACTCCCGTTTGGCGGTGCAGACCGTTTCGGCGTACAGGGTGTCGCCGTGGAAAACCGGCTTGGGAAAAGATACTTCGGAAAACCCCAGGTTGGCCACGACGGTACCCATGGTCAACTGGGCCACCGAGAGGCCGACCAGGGTGGACAGGGTGAACATCGAGTTGACCAACCGCTCACCGTGAAATCCGGGCTGCTGCGCCGCCCAAGCTGCGTCCAGGTGCAAGGACTGGGTGTTCATCGTCAGGGTGGTGAACAGCACGTTGTCGGCTTCGGTGACGGTGCGACCGGGCCGGTGCAGGTAGGTGGTGCCGATCTCGTATTCTTCGAACCACAGCCCGCGCTGCCTCACCGTTTTCCCCGCAGCGACTGTGAATCCGGCAGCATGACGCGCCGGTGCGGCGTCACCGGATTCACTCTCGTGCGGGGTCGGGCCGGGCCGAGTCGTCATGGCAGCCCCAGCGATCGCGCGATCAGCATCAACTGCACCTCGGTGGTGCCCTCGCCGATTTCGAGGATCTTGCTGTCCCGGTAGTGGCGGGCCACCGGGTATTCGTTGATGAACCCGTATCCGCCGTGAATCTGGGTGGCGTCCCGGGCGTTGTCCATCGCGGCCTCCGAGGAGATCATCTTGGCGATCGCCGCTTCCTTCTTGAATGGCTTGCCCGCCATCATCTTCGCTGCAGCGTCGTTTTAGGCGGTCCGTGCGACGTGCGCGCGAGCTTCCATCCGGGCGATATTGAAGCTGAT
>CAZPZQ010000022.1:0-15828 GCA_964590745.1 uncultured Mycobacterium sp.
CGACCATGTTGTTGGAGTTCATCAGCTTGGTGTAGGGCCAGCTGATCATCCGGTTCGTCTGGCTCGGCTGCCAGATCTCTTCGGCGCTAACCGACTCGCGGATCCAAGCATGCGGGTTGTTCACCGCCGCCGCATTGAACCGCGCCCACAACTCCCCGATGCGGCGGCGATGGTCGGTGCTGGACTCGCCGGCGGCGATTCGCACGGCCTGTTCGAAAAGCGGATACACGTATGCCGGCCGGTCCAGTTGGATCCGCTCTTCGGCCGGACCGATCATCGGGAGTTCTTCGCCCTCGACTTCGGGCGGAGGCACCGAGTCATCCTGATGGGTCCAGGTGAGCCGTTTGCCGTTGGCTCGCAATCGGGTTCGGGTCCGCCAGGTTTCACCGCCGGCCAGTAATACCACCCCGGTGCGGCCGGATTGGATGTCCAGACAGGCCTGGTTGACCAGGGACTGGGGCATATTGCCCCCGACCGCGCTGTAGCGGGTGGCAGGATTATCGGCACCGATGCGCTGACCGAGCAGCAGGCCGGGGTTGCGGTAGTGCGCCGAGAACAGGTTGACCACCCGGATGGAATCAACAGCGCCGAGCACTCGCGGCGTCGCCGCCTGCTGCGCCGCGGCGGCCCTCAGGTCGACAGGTTCGGGAGTCGCTCCGTCCGTTACCGCGGCCTCGTGCTGGTTGTCTTGGCCGTACCCGACGAGTTCCCGCGGTCGGGGGTCGACGGGCATGCGGTCAGACTAGCCAGGCCGGCCGGTCCCGAACGATTTTGTGTTGGCCGATGCTAACCCGCCTCGTCGAGCGAACGGTAACCGTTCTTCGCCGAATCATCCGGCGCGGTGACCACGTACGTGTCGGTGCCGGCCTCTGCCCTGACCTCGCCTTTGGTGTGGACAACCATGAGTTCTCGCCCATCGCAGTCGGCGCAGCACACGAAGGTGTCTGTCTCGGCGTCATAGTCGAAACCGTCCCAGGCCAACACGTACGCTAAACAGTTGCCGTCGCGATCGGTGATGACCAACTTGTGCACGCCGGAGTCCTTCAACAGTTTGGCATCTGCGGCACGTTCTTGGGCAGTGCGTTCGTGGTGCGTCGTCGTGGCCATGCGCATCGGTAATCCCCCTTGATCCTCGGTGTGCTGTTATTTCATCTCCGCCGGCCAAACACTCCTAGACGATTAAACCGCCACAAGTGCATGTTGTTCGGTGAACTGTTAAAGCTTCGTCGTCGACTCCGGCACCGGATCAGTCGCGGCGGGCGACCGCGTGACCGCTGACTTCGGTGTTTACAACAAAGATTGCTAGTGCCTACAATCTTGCCGTGCGGTACGACATAATCGTCCGCAACGGACTTTGGTTCGACGGCACCGGCAGCGCCCCGCAGACCCGTACCCTGGGGATTCGGGCCGGCATCGTCGCCTGCCTGGTGTCCGAGGCCGTAACCGGCCGCCTAGATGAGAGCAGCTGCCCCGACGTCATCGACGCGTCCGGCAAGTGGATCACCCCCGGCTTCATCGACGTGCACACCCACTACGACGCCGAGGTGCTGCTGGATCCGGGGTTGCGGCAAACGGTGCGGCACGGAGTCACCTCGGTGGTGATGGGCAACTGTTCGATGTCGACGGTGTTCTCCGGCCCCGAAGACTGCGCCGACATGTTCAGCAGGGTGGAAGCGGTGCCGCGGCAGTTCGTTCTCGCCGCGCTGCGGGACCACAAGACGTGGTCGACGGCGGCCGAGTACGTGCGGACGCTGGATGGCCTGCCCCTCGGCCCGAATGTCACCTCGCTGGTCGGGCATTCCGATATCCGGGCCGCGGTGTTGGGGCTGGACCGGGCCACCGATGACGCCGTCAAACCGACCGAAGCCGAACTGGCTCGGATGACGGAGCTGCTCGACGAGGCACTGGACGCCGGACTGCCGGGCATGTCCGGCATCAACTCCGGGCTAGACAAACTCGACGGCGACCGCTACCGGTCCCGGACCTTGCCCTCGACCTTCGCCAGTTGGCGAGAACAGCGCAAACTGTACAGCGTGCTGCGTCGCCGCGGGCGAATCCTGCAGAGCGCACCCGATCTGGCCAAGCCCGTATCGTCGGCGTTGCGGCTTTTTCTGGCCAGCAGCCGGGTCTTGGGGCTAGGGCGAGGTGTGCGGACCAGCCTGCTGGCTTCGGCGGACGCCAAAGGAACACCGGGCGGGGCCCGGATGCTGGGATACGTGACCCGGCTGGCCAACACGGCGTTGGGCGCGCAAGTGCGGTTCCAGCATCTTCCGATTCCGTTCGAGCTGTACTCCGACGGTATTGACCTACCGGTCTTCGAAGAGTTCGGTGCCGGTACCGCCGCCCTGCACCTGCGTGACGAACTTCAGCGCAACCAGCTCCTAGCCGATACCGCCTACCGGCGCCGATTCCGCCGTGAGTTCGACCGCAAGAAGCTGGGGCCGACGCTGTGGCACCGCGATTTTTATGACGCGGTGATCGTTGAGTGCCCGGATGAAGGCCTCACCGGCAAGAGTTTCGGGCAGATCGCCGACGAACGTGGGTTGCACCCCCTGGATGCATTCCTGGATGTGCTGGTCGAAAACGGCGAGCGCAACGTTCGGTGGACGACGATCGTCGCCAACCATCAACCCAGCGTGCTGGACAAGCTGGCCGGCCAGCCGAGCATCCAGATGGGGTTCTCCGACGCCGGCGCCCACCTGCGCAACATGGCGTTCTACAACTTCGGACTGCGATTGCTCAAGCGTGCGCTCGACGCGCAGCGGGCCGGGCATCCGTTCTTAACCATCGAACAAGCGGTGTATCGGCTGACCGCCGAGGTCGCCGACTGGTTCGGTCTCGATGCCGGCACGTTGCGCGAAGGTGACCGCGCCGACTTCGTGGTGATCGACCCCGCCGGCCTCGACGACTCACTTGCCGCTTACCACGAGGAAGTCGCCGATTTCTACGGCGGATTGCGCCGCATGGTCAACCGCAGCGACGCCGCCGTGGTGGCGACGAGCGTCGGCGGTGCTGTTGTCTACCGCGGTGGCGATTTCCGGTCCGGGTATGGCAGTACGGCAAAGTCAGGCCGTTTTCTGCGCGCCGGCACCCGTCAGTTGCGGCCGGTGTGACATGCCCCGGACTCAGCAGCAACGCCGGGAAACCATGATTGCTCGGCTGCTTGACGTCAGTATCGCCACCATCATCGAAGTCGGATATGCGCGGGCGTCCGCCAAGGCGATCAGCACGCGTGCAGGGGTGTCTGACGGCGCCTTGTTCCGGCACTTCCCCACCATGGGTGATTTCATGGCGGCCACCGCGCGCGAGGCGCTGCGCCGCCAGCTGGACTTGTTCGGCAAGCGCGCCGCCGAAATCCCGAACGACGGTGAGCCGGCCGTGGCGGGGGTGTTGACGATTCTGCGAGACATCAGTCGCAACCAGACCAGTTCGGTGATGTACGAACTGATGATCGCCGCACGCACCGATGAGAAGCTGCGGGCGACCTTGCGCGAGGTCCTGACCGACTACAGCGCGAAGATTTATGCGACCGCACGCGCCCTGCCCGGCGCAGAAGCCTTCCCGGACGATATCTTTCCCGCTGTGGTGGCGTTGCTGACCACCGCGTTCGACGGTGCCGCCATTGTGGGCTCGGTATTGCCCCAGCCGGAGCTCGATGCCCGCCAGGTACCGCTGTTGCAATGCCTGCTGCGCGGTATCAGCGTCGGCTGAACCACCGAAGGTGCCCGGCCGTGAGTTCAGTTGGCCGGCGAAAGCATCTGCTTCCACCCGCCCTCACCGATGTTGGTCGAGTCCTCCAGGGCGTACACGACGCCGTCCGGCCCGATCACCTCGCCGCTCTGCGGACGGTAAATCGCGGGTGGCGATCCGCTCGGGGTGTAGATGCACGGATTTGGTTGCTGTCCGTTGCACTGGACGCTGCCCGATCCCGGCCGCGACAACGGATCACTCACCGGCGGCGGTGTACCCGGTAACTCGTCCGCGGGCAATGGGTTGCGTCCGGTGTTGATCGATGGTGCCGGTATCACCCGGCCCGGGTCGACCGGTTGGTCGCAGCGCGCGCCCGGGGCCGGACAGTTGCGGATCTGGTTCGGGTCGCCGTACCAGGGGTTGGTGCCGAGCGGAATATAGGGCTTGTCGCTGCGGCAATCACGCGGGGTCGGCGCCCGCTTGCCGGGCACATCTGCGCACGGGATATTCCGCACTCCGCGTACGTTGTTGGCCGGTGTGTCCTGGGGAATCTTGCAGTAGTACACCTCCGGCAGGTCTGCCGGGCTGACATCTGAGAAGGAACGCCATTGTGATGCCGGTAGGTAACCGGTCAGGCACGGTGGCGGGTAGTTCAGACTGAGGCCGGGAATAATGGCTGGCGCTCCGGCGAACAGCGGCACACCAGGAAACGCCCCGATCGCGAGTGCGAGCGACGCCTGACCCGGATGGCCCGCCAGTACCGTCTGACCGGCGGATGCCGCCTGCGGCAGCAGCGTAAATATTTGTTCTAATCCCTTGTTATACCGTTTGAGCATGTCGGCGACGATCGCGACGTTCGCCAGCGTTTGCGGCAGCGCCTCGCGGACATCCTCGAACACCACCGTCACCTGTTGAGCGGTCGGAGCCGCCCGTGCCAGCACGTCTTTCAGGTCCTGGTCTGCTTCGACGCTCTGGGCACCGAGGACATCGAGGTGACCCGACCACTGCCGGATCGCATCGCCGGTGCGGACCTGACTGTCCAAGATCGGCGTCGAGTGTTGGATCAAATCGTTGATGTCGGAGATATTGGTTCTGAAGTCACCGACGAGCGCCTGCGTCGCGTCCACCAGTCGCTGCAGCGCCGGGCCCAATCCGCCTACCGCGAGCGCGGTTTCGTCGAGCAACGAACTGATCTTGCCCGCCGGCAGCGCCTCCAGGCCGCGGTTGGCGGCGTCGAGCGCCGGCCCGATCGCACTGGGCACCGTGCCCTGCGTGATCGTTTGGCCGTCCGAAAAGTACTGCCTGGGCGCCTTCGTCGACACCAGATCCAGGTACTGCTCACCGACGGCTGACACCGAATGCACGTTGGCCGTTGCATCGATCGGAATCTTGTAGCGGTTATCGATACTCAAGGTCGCCCGGGCACCGTGTTCGGTCGGTTCCACGGCGGTGACCTTGCCGATAGTGATGCCCCGGTACGTGACGTTCGATGTCTTATACAGGCCGCCCGATGCGGGCAGGTCCGCCTTGAGCGTGTACTGACCGATGCCCGCTATGGCGGGCAACCGCAGGTAATACCAGCCCAGCACCACGAGCGCGACCGTGGTCACCACACCGAAGATGACCAACTGACGTTTGATGCGCTGGGTCAACAATTCTTGTCCGCCCTTTCCACGTATGGCCCGCCGGGCGCGCTGAGCGGGTTGGGCGTGTACCGGACATCGGGAATCATCTGCTCCGGGTCGTGGCCGAACGATTGCTCCAGCGCCCGCAACGCGCCCGACAGCCCTGTCCCGGTGAGGATGGCATTGTCAATGGCGGCGTAGGTGAGATCCAGGGTCCCCGACGCATTGATGAAGTCACCGCGGACCGCCTTGAAGACGCCGTCGATCTGAAACGGTGCCGTGAAGACGAATTTCAGCGTCTCCACCAGATACGGCGCGGACCGGCTGAGTTCTCTGAGCGGGCACTGCAGATACCGCAGATCGGAGTGCAGCTCGTCGCGCACCGGCGCCAGATACTGTTCGGTGACCTGACTGAGTCGGCCAACGGCATCGACGGCGCTGACCAGAAGCTGCTGTTTGTCGGCGAAATGCTTGATCAACGGCGGGAATTCGGTCAAGACCCGATCGAGGACATCCGAACGGTCGCCCACGTATGACAGCAGGTCATTGGTGGACTCGATCGCGTCGGTGATGTCGTCGCGCTGCTGGTTGAGCTGTCCGGTGAAGGCGGCGAGCTTGCCCAGGAAATCACGGATCTCGTCGGCTCGACCGGACAGAATGTTGTTCACCTCGGTCGAAATCGTTTCCAGATTCGAAATACCGCCGCCGCGCAAAATCAACGCCAGGCCGGCAAGCGTGCGCTCAATGGTGGGATAGGCCGAGGATTTCTGCAACGGGATGGTGTCGCCGTTTTTCAACGGCACCGACGACGGGTCGGGTGGCGCAGCGAGTTCCACATGTTGTGAGCCGAGCAAGCTGGTCTGGCCGATCTTAGCGGTCGCATTCCTCGGCAGCTTGACGCCTTTGTCCAGATCGAGCGTCAGCGTGGCAACCCAGTTTTTCAGGTTGATCGCACGCACCGTGCCGACGTAGACATCGGCCACCATGACCCTGCTGTTCGCGTTGAGCGCCAAGGTGTCCGGCATCTGTGCGTACACGGTGTACGAACCTGGGCCCCGGCCCGGGCCGCTAGTGAGCGGCACATTCGCGATCCCCCGCCAGCCGCCGCACGAGCTCAACGTCAGTGCTGCGGCGAGCAGAACCGCTGCCTGCCACACTCGACGACCTACCGCCCTGCCGTTCGCGCCAATGGCGCTCGCGCCGCGCCTCGGTGCCGGTCGGTTCGGCGTGCCGTTCGCGCCGATGGCGCTCACGCCGCGCCTCACGACGCCGGTCCCGTCGATGCCGGGGCCTCAGCCGGTAACGGCGACCGAACCGGCGCAGCCGGGACCGGGGTCGGGGGCACCGGACCGGGAATCACACCGGGCCCGGGTGCCGGTGGCGGTATCGGCGCCGGATGACCCGGCTGGCCAACATATGGCAGCGGACCCGCCTCTTCGTTGTAGGCATTCGGATAGCCCGGCGGGGTCTGATACTGCGACTGCACCGGTTCGATGTCCGGACCGCCCATGAGTTCGGCCAACGACTCAGCAGTCAGCAACCGCTCCGTGTCGGCGCCGGGTTGCACGCCCTGCATACCGGGCGCGACGATCCACCCGGGCTGGACATTGCGGTGCGACAGTGGAGTGTCAGGCACCCAGATGCCGGGAACAGTGGTGTCCTTGTATCCGGACGGTGGCTGCAGCCGCGGTTCGCTGTACGCCACTTCTTTGGGTGTCACATAAGCGGTGTTGAAAGTGTTGAGACCTAACGGCAGGTAGTTGAATTTGATCGCATCCAGGATCGGTGCGAGGTACTCAGCGCAAAGCTCGGCCGAGTCTTGGTAGCCCAGCCGGCTGCCGGCTTGAATCGCACTGCAGATGAACTGCATCGGGTTCGCGAAGTTCGGTATCGCCGGGAAGCCGACGATCGAGCCCTGCGCCGGATGGTAAATATTGGTGAAACTCGCCCCCAGCGTCGGAAGCACATGTGCGAGGGTTTCTAAACCGTTCAGTGGTTCCGGTTGGACCAGCGCCGTGGTCACCTCGGCGAGGTTGTTGACATCTCGGGCCAGCACCTCATGGTTCTTCGCGAAAAACGGTTGTGCGGTGGCCAACAAACCATTGAACTGTCGTATCGCCTCGGCGAGTTTTCCATCGGAGCCGGCCAGGCTGCCGGTGAAGCGCGCCAGGTCTTTGTTCAGCGCAACGAACCGGCCCTCGTTTTTGTGCAGCGCGTTGACGAACGCTGCCAGGCTGCGCGTCACGGCGAAGAAGTCGCCCCGCCCGTCATTCAGCGCCGTCAACGCCTGCGCCAAACTGTTCAAGGTGGTGTTTATCTCCCGGCCCTTCCCGGACAACCCGTCGGCGAAGGACTCGATGACGTTCCCGATCGGGCCCTTGGGCTGTTCGGGAGTCGGTCCCAGTTGGGAGATGACGTTGGCGACGTCGTTGCGCAGGGTGTCCCATTCCACCGGAACCTGAGTGCGCTCGATCGGGATCACCGCGTTGTCGGCCAGCACCGGGCCGCCGCGGTAGGGCGGTTCCAACTGAATGTTGCGTGATGCCACCAGCGTTGGGTTGAGGATCACCGCGAACGCGTTAGCCGGCACTTTGTACCGGTTGGCGTAGTGAAACGTCACCTTCATCCGATCGCCGGCCGGTTCGATCTTGTCGATCGAACCGACGCGCACCCCCAAGATTTGCACCATTTCGCCGGTGTATAGAGCGTTGGTCTCCGGGAAGTACGCGATGACGGTGTTGCTGGTCACCCGGCGGTACAACTGCCAACTGACGAAACCACCCGCCAGGGCTAGCACCACCAACAGCGATCCGGCGATCACCGATGCCCTCGACAGTTTGGGTAGCCGCAGGTTGTGTATATCGAAAATGGTGCTCATGCCCGGCTACCTGCCCTCGAGGGCGCCGCCGCCACCGCCCGGTTGGCTGTTACCGCCCTGACCCGGCGGGATGAACGGCACCGGCAACTGATTGCCCGGTCCCGGTGGTGCCGGCGGGTACGGCGCCCGCGGCGACGGCGGCGGTGCCGCACCCCGGTTTCCCTGCGCGGGACCCGATATCGGACCCAGAGGTTCGGCTCGGGCGCCGTGCGGTGCGTCGGCCGGCAACGGCACCGGTGTGCCCGGAACAACCGGCGGCGTCTGACCGGGCAAGCCCCCTGCCGGGATTCCCGGTGTCGCCGGAAGACCCTCCGGGTCTGGCGGTGACGTCAACACATCGAGCACGCCGCCGGGGTAGGGCCCGGCCCCGCCGTGCGGCCCGAATGGACCTTGCTGCTGGTCGATCCCCGCGCACGGCAACGGATTCTGTGCGGTCGGGAACATCCCGGCCGCCGGCGCGTACGAGCACGGCGTTCCGGGCACCACCGCCGGCCCCGGGTGCTCCGGAGTGCCCTCCAACACCGGCGGCGCCGGCGGCGGCGCGGCGTTGGAGAACCGGCTCCCGGTGGGATCGGGGTAACGAAACTCGGGCAGACCGGCGTTGCGCCAGAACTCCTGTGGCTCGATGCCGCGTTTCTTGAATGCCGCGTCCACCCACGGCTGCAGCACCCAGAACGGCAGAATATTCAGTGTCGACACCTTGAAGTACGGGCCGGACGCGATGGCGTCATTGACGGCGGGTAAGTACTTTGACAGCGTTGAGACCCCGTTTACCAGGTCAGCTTTGTGTTTGACCAGCAGGTCGGTGATGTCACGCAACTGCTCCAGCACGTGATCCAAGTTCGGGTTGTCGGTGATCAAGCCACTCACCTGGGTTGCGAACGCACCGACGTTGCCCAGCAACGCATCAATGGCTTGGCTGCGGCGGTTGAACGCGGCCAACAGCGATTGGGTGTGCACCAATAACGCGTCGACCTGTTCGCTACGGTCACCCAGCACGCCGGCCACCCGATTGGCTTGGGCCAGTAGGTGAGTGATCTGTTCATCACGCTTCCCGATGGTGTCGGCGAACTCGGCGACACCCTCGAGCGCGAGACTCAGGTGCGGGGATGTCTGCTCGACGGTTTCCGACAGCACACTCAACGACTGTTTGACGGTGTCGATGTTCCACCCCGACGCTGCCCGGGTGACATCGAAGAACGCATCGTAAATCTGATACGGGGTGGTGCTTTGACCCAGCGGCAGCATCTCGCCGGCCCGCAGCTTCCGGGCGCCGCGCGGTTCGACGTCGAGCACCTTTTTGCCGAGGACCGTGTCAGTGCGGATGGCCAGCCGACTTTCGGTACCTATCGTATTGCCGCCGGTCGAGAACCGCATCACGATGTGGTCGCCATCGATGCGCAGCGACTGCACTTGGCCGACATCGATGCCGCCGATCTGCACTTTGTCCCCTTTGTTCATCCCGCCGGAATCGGTGAACTGTCCGTAGTAGCTCGGCTGAGCGAAGAGCATCGGCACGCTGCTGAAGGTTTGGCCGACCGCAGTGACCAGCAACGTCACGATCAGTCCCATCAGCCCGGTCCGTACCGGATTGGGTGGGTCAAGTGTTCGCATCGGGCTCACTGCGGCGCGCACCTCCCCGATGGTTGGTTCCACAGCCGGACCAGGCGGACTGGACCGCCTGGCTGCAGCCCCGGGAGCTTGATGTTGATGTTGCAGAGATAAAAGTTGAAGAAGTCGCCGTAAATACCGGTGCGCCCGAGCAGTTTTAGCGCGCTGGGAATCCGTCCCGCCAGCGAATCGAGATCGTCAACGTTGTCGAGCAGTGGCTGGGCAATCGCCTCGGTGTAGTTGACCGCGGTCTGGATCAGCGGCCGGTCCTCGGCCAACAGGTCGGCCAGTGTCCCGGCGGCGTTGCTGACGTTCGCCGTGCCGGCGGCGAGCGGATCGGCATGGTTGTTCAGTTCAGTGACCAGTTTTTCCAGATCGTTGACGGTCTGGTCGAAGTCCCGTTGATGGTGCACCGTGGTATTCAGCACCGCATTGAGGTTTTTGACCACGGCGCCGATCACCTCGTCCCGCTCAGCGATGTGCGCGGTGAGTTGCGCGGTCTGGTCGAGGATGTCGTTGATGGTGCCGCCCTGGCCCTGAAACACCGCGATGATGGCCGCCGTGATGCTGTTGACCTTGTCCGGGTCCGCTGCCCGGAACACCGGCCGGAAACCGCCGATCAGTGCGTCTAGATCGAGCGCCGGCTGGGTGCGTGACTGCGGGATGAAACCGCCCGCCGGCAGAATCCGATCCGCGCCTTCACCTTCGCCGCGCTGAAGTTCGAGGTAGCGGTTGCCGATCAGATCGGCGTAACGAATCTGCGCCGTCGTCGACTGATACAGCGGCACCGAGCGGTCGACATCGAAATCCACCTGGACCCGCCGGCCACCGTCGACAAGCCGTACTCGTTTAACCTTGCCCACCTCCACACCGGCCGCGCGGACAAACTTGCCTTTGCGCAGCCCACTTGCGGTACTGAACTCCGCGCTGTAGCTGCTGGTCCGGTCGAAGCGCAACTGACCGAACACTACGACCAGACCGACAGTTAAGCTCATCAGCACCATCGCGACGATGCCGATTCTCAGTGCGACGCCGGTGATTTTCATGGGTTGATCGTGTTATCTCCGACTTGGCGTCCCCAGACGTACTCGATGGCCCAGGGCGAGCCGACTTCGAAATGGTTGTAGGGCGCTATGCTGGCGCCGGTGTCCATCACCAGATAGGGTGCCGGCCAGAAGTCATGAGTGATTTTCTGCCAGCAGCCGGGTGCGCCGCCGGGTCCGCCGCGGGCGTTGATCCGAGGCAGATTTTCCGGATAGATGTACGGATTAGCCGCGCCGACGAGCTCGTCTAAGGCGAGCAGATTGACACCATCACCGCCACCGAAGCTCTCAAAGATCTTCGGCGAAACCTCCGCGCCGTTCCGCAGCGTGCAGTACAGCTCCGGACTATAGGTGTCGAGCAGCTGCGTCGTGGGCACCAGATCGCTGACGATGCGTTGCAAGTACGGGCCGCCCGGCCCGAAAACATCCGCCCCGGTATCGCCCAGACCTGCAGCTGCCACCAGCGCCGAGTCCAGGTCGTTCTGTTGATTGCGCAGGGTGCGCACGGTCGTGACCGCATTGTTGAGGAAGCCGACGAGGTCCGGCGCCGCGTCGGCATAGACTCTACCGAGCGCGGCAAGTTGCTGAATATCCCGACGCAGTTGCGGCATTTGGGGGTTCACGTCGGCGAGAATCGCGCTGCCGTCGACAATCGACTGACCGAATTTGTCTCCTAATCCGGTCAGCGCTTCGGCGGTCGCATCCAGCGTTAGGTTCAGCTTGATCGGGTCGACTTTTTCGGAAATGTCGTAGATGGTCTGGAACAACGTGTTGAATTCGGTGGTCACGCCCGTCGCATCGATGACATGCTGTGCAGTGATCCGCTGCGGCGTGGGTTTGTCCGGCGACGTCAGGGACACGTATTTGTTCCCGAAGACGGTGGTGGCAACGATCTCGGCACGCACGTTGGCCGGAATCAGACCGAGATACTTGGGATTGACCTCCAACACGAACCTGGCCGCCGGTTTACCGTTGTGCTCGGCTTCGCTGATGCTGGCGACCCGACCGATCTGCACCCCGTTATAGGTGACCGGAGAACCGGGGTCCATCACCAACCCGGCTCGCGCTGACAACATGGTCAACGGAACCGTCGGTGTGAAACCGCCGCGAAACTGTACGTATACCAACGCCAGTGCGAGCGCACCGGCCAGCACCGCCGCCGCGCCTGCAATCTTGAACCGGTGCAGGCGTCGCATATTGCCCGCCAGTGACGCCATCATGCGCGACCTGCTTTCCGACACGCGCCGGCCGCCGCCGTCGCAATGCACATCGCGTTCGTGTTGACGGTCATGGCGTCACATCGTGAGATTGAAGTTCGGGTTGGCACCGTAGAGCGCCAGTTCGGCAAGCAGGACGATCACATTCACCGAAACCAGGGAGAAGCGCATCGACCGGCCGACGGCCTCGCCGACGCCGACCGGCCCGCCGGCGGCGGTGTAGCCGTAGAAACAGTGGGTGACCATGACGACCAGCGACATCACGATGACTTCCGCGAACGACCACAACACGTCATCGGGCCGCAAAAACGTTCGAAAGTAATGTTCGTACGTGCCGGACGTCTGCCCGTACAGAGCCGTCGTGACAAGCTGCGGAGAAACGAACGACATCACCATCGCCAGCGCATACAGCGGAATAATCACCACTAGTCCGGCGGCCACCCGGGTCGACATGAGAAACGGGATCGAATCGATGCCCATCACTTCCAGGGCGTCGATTTCCTCGCTGATCCGCATGGCGCCCAACTCGGCGGTGGCTCCGGCGCCGACTGTCGCGGCGAGCGCGATACCGGTGACCACCGGTGCGGCCAGGCGCACGTTGACCAGCGCCGAGAAGAAGCCGGTGAATACGTCGATACCGATGTAACCCAGCGACGCGACGCCCTGGATGGCGACCAGCGAGCTACCGGACAGCGTCACGAACGCGACGATGGCGGCGGTGCCCCCGATGACCGCCATCGCGCCGGTGCCCATCCCGATCTCGGCAATCAGCCGCAGCGTCTCCCTGCGGTAGCGGCGCACCGCCGAACCGATTTGCCAGATGCCGATCGCCGAAAACCAGACCATGCGCCCGATGTCGTCGAGCGTCCGAGCCGGCGCGCCGGCGAACCGGTTGAGCGCCATCGCCGTCCGGGGAAACCGGGATCGCAACACCATCGCCGTCGTCATGTCAGTGCCCCGTGCCGTACTGGACACCGATGGCAGTCAGCACCACATTGACCGCGAAGAGCGCGAGCACACAGAGCACCACCGTCTCGTTCACGGCGATGCCCAGGTCTTTGGGTCCGCCTTGGGTGGTCAGCCCCCGGTAGCAGCCGACCAGGCCGGCGATCAGCCCGAACATCGAGGCCTTGACGGTGGAAATGACCACTTCAGGCAAACCGGTGACAAAGGTGAGGGTGGCCAGATAGGAGCCGCCCGAAACGTTCTGCAGGTGAACCCCGAAAAGGTAGCCGCCGACCAGCCCGACAACGATCACCAGGGCGTTGAGCAACGTGGCGACCGCGGTGGCGGCCAGCACGCGCGGCACCACCAGTCGGTGGATCGGGTCGATGCCAAGCACTTCCATCGCATCGATTTCTTCTCGTATTACCCGCGCACCCAAGTCGGCGCAGATAGCCGTGGAACCGGCCCCGGCCACCACCAGCACCGTGGTCAGTGGACCCAACTGGGTGACGGCGCCCAGAGCCGCACCGGCGCCGGAGATGTCGGCAGCACCGACTTGTGCTAGCAGCACGTTCAGCGTGAAGATCAGCAGCACCGTCAGCGGTATCGAAACCGCGATCGTCGGCGTGATCGCTACCTTCATAACGAACCAGCACATTAAAATCAGCTCGCGCCACTGGAACGGCGGTCGGAAAACCGCTTTGCTGCACAGGACACACATCCGGAAAAACCGGCCCACCACCGTCAACGGTCCACTCAGTTGCTCGCGAAGGTACTCCCCCGGTAACGGTGCGGCCGTCACCGGTCACCACCGATGTCGGTGCCGGCTGTCTCGCGATGCGGCGTCACGGTGCAATGGTTCCCGACCCGCGACCTCTCCACTATTGCCGACGGGGCACGAAAACCACGCCCCGGGCGATCATTTCGCGCGACGCATGCACCGGTTCGTGGCTGCCCTTCAGCCTCGGCGCTCGCTGTGCGTTCCTTCACGCGCATAACGTCGCAGTATGCCTGTTGACCGTCCGTACAGTCAATAGACGGAATTGCTGCAATCGCGCTGTGCGCGTACGCGTGTGCGCGGGTATGCCGAGCAACCGATATCGTGCGCCGACCGGGCGTCCGCAGCGTAGGCGGAACCGTGCTGCGGCCCAACCGTATTGGGCTGCCCCCCGGTGTAGCCGCAGACAGCGTCACCCGGCCTTGTCGGCTACCTCAGCGAAACAGTCGTGCGCAACCTTGACGATGTGGCCGCGCGGATCCGCCCATTTCTTCAACTCCAGGCGGTCGAGCAGCAGCCCGCCGAGGAACAGGTCGACGAACGAAGCGCCGATCTCTTCGGGCGTCCGCGCGCCGCCGGGGTTGAACCAGACCCACATCCACTCCACCGAGCCCCACAACTGCAGTGTGGCGAGTTCGGCGTTGACACTCCGGAACACCCCGGCTCGTATACCTTTTCGGATTTCGGCGCTGATGAGCGCACGCAGCTCGTGGCGCAGTTCACGCACCTCTTGCATCGCCGGGTCATCGCTCAACTGCACCACTTCGCGCCGGCTGGCTATCGTTGCCTCGGGCGACAGCGCCTGCATCAGCACCGCGGCGTAGATGATTCCGGCGATCCGGTCCTGCGGGGCGGCCAGCCGACGCCATATCGCTCGCGCGGTGCAGATCTGGCGACTCAAGTGCGATTCCTCGAGTTCGCGTAGCATCTGGGCTTTAGTGCCGAAGTGATGCACAATCGTACCCTTGGACATTCCAAGCTCATTGGCGACATCGGCCATGTTGGCTTTGTCGTAGCCGCGTTCCGCGACGTGGCGGACGAACACTTCGAGAATCTCGGCTCGCCTGCCCGCGGATCTTGCCATGGTGATCACCCGCCTAATTGACCGTACGTACAGTCATTTACTATAGCCTCGGTCGGCGACCACACCTAACCGCAGCCGGTCAGGCCGTATTTCGGCAGCAGCCGTGATGGTGCGACCCATCCCTCGCTGCGTTTGCTGGCCAGATCGGCTGCGGGCCAGTCGGCAGCCGGTTGACTTATGCTCGGACATGAAGCCCGTAACATGCAGACGAGCACCGACGGGGGCACACCAGTGAGGGCGACAGACGACGGTCCCGGCCGCCAACCGGCACCTGCAGATACCGAACCACCGGCACCGACTGAACTCTCCGATGACGAGCTGGCCCTCATCGACGGCTACTGGCGGGCGGCCAACTATCTGTCCGTCGGTCAAATTTACCTATTGGACAATCCCCTGCTGACCGAACCGCTGGCGCCGGAGCACATCAAGCCGCGCCTGTTGGGGCACTGGGGCACCACGCCGGGGCTGAATCTCATCTACGTGCACCTGAATCGGATCATCCGCAATCGGGACGCCAATATCATCTACATCACCGGTCCGGGTCACGGCGGGCCTGCCGCGGTCGCCAACGCTTATCTGGAAGGCACCTACAGCGAGGTGTATACCGGCATCGGCCAAGACACCGCGGGCCTGCGCAAGCTGTTCCGGCAGTTCTCCTTTCCCGGCGGTATTCCCAGCCATGCCGCAGCAGAGACGCCGGGCTCAATCAATGAGGGCGGGGAGTTGGGCTACGCCCTGGTGCATGCCTACGGCGCCGCCTTTGACAATCCCGACCTGGTCGTCGCGTGTGTGATCGGTGACGGTGAAGCCGAAACCGGTCCGCTGGCCGCGAGCTGGCACTCCAACAAATTCGTCAACCCGGCCCGCGACGGGGCGGTGTTGCCGATCCTGCACCTCAACGGGTACAAGATCGCCAACCCCACGGTGCTGGCCCGGATCCCGGCCTACGAACTGGAC
>CAZPZQ010000022.1:15838-20496 GCA_964590745.1 uncultured Mycobacterium sp.
CGCGGCTACGGCTACCAGCCGATCACGGTCGCCGGGAGCGACCCGATCGTGGTGCATCGCGAATTGGCGGCCGCGCTCGACGAGGCGTTCGACCGGATCGGGGCGATTCAGCAGGCGGCTCGCCGTGCCGGCGCCACCGAACGTCCGCGCTGGCCGATGATCGTGCTGCGCACCCCCAAGGGATGGACCGGACCCGAGACGGTCGATGGCAAACCGGTGGAGGACACCTGGCGATCGCACCAGGTTCCGCTGGCCGAGACTAGGACCAACGCCAGCCACCGCGCCCAGTTGGAGGACTGGCTGCGCAGTTACCGGGTGGATGAGCTGTTCGACGACGCCGGCCGGCTGCGTCCACAGCTGCGCATGCTGGCCCCCGATGGCGACCGTCGGATGAGCGCTAACCCGCACGCCAACGGAGGGTTGCTGCTGCGCGACCTGGATCTGCCGGACTTTCGCGACTATGCAGTGCCGGTGCGCCGCCCGGCAACTGAGTTGCACGAGGCCACTCGGGTGCTGGGTGCCTTTCTGCGCGACGTCATCACCCGTAACGCTGACCGCTTCCGCATCATGGGACCCGATGAAACCGCCTCCAACCGGCTGGACACCGTCTACGAGTCGACGGACAAAGCGTGGCTGTCCAAGACGCTGCCCACCGATGAGCACCTGTCTCCTGACGGTCGAGTGGTGGAGGTGCTCTCCGAGCATTTGTGCCAGGGCTGGCTGGAAGGCTATCTGCTCACCGGTCGGCACGGGCTGTTCAATTGCTACGAGGCGTTCGTGCACATCGTCGACTCGATGTTCAACCAGCACGCCAAGTGGCTGGCCACGACGTTGGAGTTGCCGTGGCGGCAGCCGATCGCCTCCCTGAACTATCTACTGACCTCCCATGTTTGGCGTCAGGACCACAACGGTGCCTCCCACCAAGATCCGGGCTTCACCGACCTGGTGGCTAACAAACGACCCGAGGTGGTGCGGGTCTATCTTCCGCCGGACGGCAACACGCTGCTGTCGGTGGCCGATCATTGCCTGCGCAGTCGTAACTACGTCAACGTGATTGTCGCCGGTAAACAGCCCGCGCTCAGCTATTTGGACATCGACGCAGCGATCGCGCACTGTACCCGCGGCTTGGGCATCTGGGACTGGGCGAGCAATGCGACCGGCGAGCCGGACGTTGTGCTGGCTTGCGCCGGTGACATCCCGACATTGGAGACGCTGGCCGCCGCCGACATCCTGCGCCGAGAGCTACCGGATCTAGCGGTGCGGGTGGTCAACGTCGTCGACATCATGCGGCTCCAGCCGGAATCCGAGCACCCCCATGGCCTTTCCGACAGCGAGTTCGACGCACTGTTCACCCGTGACAAGCCGGTTATCTTCGCCTATCACGGATATCCGTGGCTGATCCACCGGCTCACCTATCGCCGCACCAACCACGATGAGTTCCATGTGCGCGGGTTCAAAGAGCGGGGCACCACGACGACTCCGTTCGACATGGTCATGCTCAATGACTTGGACCGCTTCCACCTGGTGATGGACGTGATCGACCGGGTAGACGGGTTGGCCACCCGGGCTGCCGTGCTGCGTCAGCAGATGGCGGACGCGCGGTTGGCGGCCCGCCGCTACACGCGGGAGCACGGCGAGGATGATCCGCTGATCACCGATTGGACTTGGCCGGGAGCCGAGTGAGCGGAGCGGCAGCGACGGGAACGAGGCGACCAATCCAGCCCGCAAGCCGAGTGAGCGGAGCGGCAGCGAAAGCGCCGTCTGACTTCCGAGGATCGCATACAGTAATCGCCATGGTCGGTCAGTGCTCAACCCCCAAACCGAAGCGATTCGCGGTAGCCTCGATCGCGCTCGGCGTCGTCGTCGGGTCGACGACCGTTTACGGAATCGCAGCCGCCGGTGCCGAACCGGACGCGTTCCGGGTGCCGGTTCGCTACGACCTGACCGGCACCGGAGTCGCCAGTTACGTCACCTATCAGACCAACAACGGTCAGTGGCATGACACCGATGTTCCGCTGCCCTGGTCGATGCAGTTGAACGGTTATATGGCCAACCAGACCACCCCTAATCCGTACTCGCTGAGCGCACAAAGCGCCGGCCCTGGATCGCTCACATGCACCGTCACGGTCGACGGCCAAGTGGTAAGCCACGAAACCGCGACAGGCGACCCGGCGCGCGTGGTCTGTGTGCACCGACCGAAGCCGATGCGCCCGCCGGCCGGAGTCCAACGCTCCTGACAATGGCGGTCTGAGCGCGGGCAAACGACGCCGCGCAGCGCCGCAGGTACAATTCGACCGATGTCTCATCCCGAGTGCGCTGCGGCCGGGGAGCGGCACTCGTGGGTGTCTCGGCTCTCGGCGCTGCACCATTCCCGCACCTATGTCGACGTCGCCGTCGTTGTGGTGGTGCTGGCGCTGACCAATCTGATCGCGCATTTCACCACCGCCTGGGCCGGTGTCGCCATCGTCCCCTTCGCGGCCGTGGGCTTGGTGTTGCTGATCCGCTGCCGGGGCCTGGGCTGGGCCGAACTCGGGCTGAGCCGCGAGCACTGGAAAGCCGGAGTGGGCTATGCGCTGGCCGCGACGCTGGTCGTGGTGTCGGTGGTGACAATCGGTGCGGCGCTGCCTTGGACCCGGCCAATGTTCATGAACAACCACTACGCGACGGTGTCGGGCGCCCTGGGCGCCTCGATGATCATCATCCCGCTGCAAACCGTCATCCCGGAGGAATTGGCCTTCCGGGGTGTGCTGCACGGTGCGCTGAACCGAGCTTGGGGCTTCCGGGGGGTCGCGGCGGCCGGTTCGCTGCTGTTCGGACTTTGGCACATCACCACCTCGCTGGGTTTGACCAGTAGCAATGTCGGATTCACCCGGCTGTTCGGCGGCGGTTTCGTCGGCATGCTAGCCGGTGTCACGCTGGCGGTGGTGGCCACTGCGATGGCCGGATTCGTATTCAGCTGGCTGCGGCGACGCAGTGGCAGCCTGATCGCTCCGATCGCCCTGCACTGGTCTTTGAACGGGATGGGTGCATTGGCCGCCGCGCTGGTGTGGCATCTGTCAACCTGAATCGGTCGGTTAGACCAGCAGCACCGCCGCACCTGCGATACGGCCGGCGCTGAGATCGGACAACGCCTGATCTGCCTGTCCCAGTGGGTATTCCGGTGTGGTCACTTCGATGTGATGCTGCCCGGCGAAGGCCAGAAAGGCGCGTGCGTCGGCACGGGTGTTCGACGTCACCGAGCGAATCTGGCGCTCCTGGAACAGGTGTCGCTGGTAATTGAGCGGCGGAATATCAGTGAGGTGGATGCCGGCGATCGCCAGTGTGCCGCCCCGATCCAACGCCGCACAGGCCGGCAACACCAGTTCGCCGACCGGGGCGAACAGGATCGCGGCATCCAACTGCACCGGCGGCGGGTCGGCAGCGCCCTGCGCCGACGCCGCCCCCAGTCGCAGTGCTAACTCACGAGCTGCGGCGCCGCGGGTCATCACGTGCACCTCTGCGCCCTGCGCCAGAGCGACTTGGGCGGTGATGTGCGCACTGCCACCGAAGCCGTACAAACCCAGCCGCCCGCCCGGCGGTAATTCAGCGCGCTGCAGCGAGCGGTATCCGATGATTCCTGCGCACAGCAAAGGAGCGAGTTCGCTGTCTGAGTAGCCGTCTGGCAGCGGATGCGCGAATGCCGCAGGTACAGTGGTGAACTCGGCGTAGCCACCATCGGCGTCCCAGCCGGTGTACCGGGATTCTGGACACAGGTTTTCATCACCGCGCCGGCAGTATGTGCAGACCCCGCAGGTATGCCGCAGCCATGCGATGCCGACCCGGTCCCCCACCGCGAACTCGTCGCCCGCCTCCGAGCCGAGTTCGATAACCTCGCCAACTACTTCGTGGCCGGGCGTCACGTCTTTGCGGTGCACGGGCAGATCGCCTTCGGTGACATGCAGGTCGGTGCGGCATACCCCGCACGCGTGCACTTCCACCAGCAGTTCCGATGGCCCTGGGCGCGGCACTTCAGTAGTCACCCGCTGCAGCGGGTGGGTGCTCATCGGTCCCGGTCGGCGCACCCGCCACGCGCTCATCGCGGTATCAGTCATGATGCGCCCACGTCCACGACGTCCATTCTGCACTCAGGCGATGAAACAGGCCCGAGAAAATCCGGCCGGCCGTTTACCGCGCTTCGCCCGAAATCCGTACGAGGTGAACGCCCTAGGTTTTGCGTACCAGTCCGGCCAGCCAGAGCAATACCGCCGCCCCAGCCAAGGCGATGAAGAAGGTGAACCAGTACCCGCCACTGTTGACGTCGACGCCCAGCAGGTTCAGCACCAAACCCGCACCGAATGCGCCGACGACACCAATCACGATGTTCATCAGAATGCCGGAACCGCTTCCTCGGACGATCTTGCCTGCCAGCCAGCCGGCAATACCGCCGATGATGATGTAGCCGATCCAACCGATCCCGGTTTTGCCGTCCACATTCAGGGCGAGGAACTCGGTGGCCGCCGTGACCGTCGTCATCCTGGAACTCCCTTGCTGTCGCCGGCGATCAGCATGTCAACCGATCGTTTCATCCGGTTACTGCGTCAGCCTAACCGCGTTGGCCGCTGCATCAGCGGCAATCCGGCACAAGCGATGGTCAGGTCGCAGCCGGTGCCGGGGGCGGA
>CAZPZQ010000023.1:0-20202 GCA_964590745.1 uncultured Mycobacterium sp.
CGAGTTCTTCGACTAACAGCCGTTGCACTTCGGCCGGGTCGGCCGGCGGCACCGCGTCCAGCAGACCGCGGAACTCCCGGGACAGCGGTTCACCGAACGCGCCCGGGCTGGAAGCGATGATCTGGCCGAACTTGACGTAAGTGGGACCCAGGTCGACGAACGTCTGGGGGAGTTGCTTGATCACTTTCTGCTGCACCGGGCCCGGGCTCAGCAGCTGGGTGAACACCCGGGCGGTGGCCCGGGTGAGCTGCCAACCCGTCGCGCCGACCCGTGCCGCTTCGATCGGCAACGGCACCCGATCGAGCTTGGCCACCTGGCGGGGAACGGTCGAGCTCATTGTTGCAGTCTGCCAAATGCGATCTTTTGTCCGCGAACGTGCACAGCTGTACGCGCGCACCGGCGGTTCGGCGTACATTCATGCCCGCTCGCCGCTAGGGGGCGCCGGCCCAGTCGGTGCGCAAGGCAGCTACCACGCCGAGGGTGACGTCCATCCCGGAGGTGTGGCCGTAGCCGGCCAACCGCGCCGCGGCGTCGGCCACCGCTGCATCGTGGCTGCGCAGCGCGACCAGCAGGCCGTGCACCGGGCCGGCGGCCATGCCGCGGCAGGCGTAGCGCAGGTACTCCGCGGCGATCTCGTTGGTGCGGGAACGGACGGCGGACTCCAACTGCTGAGCCAGCGACCGGGTCGTCCAGTCGCCGAGACGGCCCGAGCTCCACAACGCGGCCAGTGCGCCGACCACGACGTCGTCCCCGGACGGTGTCAACCCCACACCCCGGCCGAGCCAGTACCGCACGGCGTCGTCGACGTGTCCGCAGGCCAGTGCGGCGAGGGCGGCGACCAGGTGGGGGTCGTTCACCAGGGCCGGCCAGTCGGCTCCGAAACCGGTGCGGAGTTCTCGCTGGGTCAGGTGACCAAGCAGGGCCGCGACGCCGGGTTGCCAACCGGTCGGGCCGAACACCGGCAACACCGGATCGAAGACCACCAGTCCGGGCGCCGGGCGGATGGTCAACTCACCGGTGGCGTCGGCGAGCTGCTGTCGGCAGGTGTTCCAGTGCAGTGTCGCGGATGGCTGCCGGTGGCCGCGGTCGCGCAACCGGTTCAGGTCATCAGGCGTCACCTCGACGCCGTGCGGCGCGGACAGCCGGCGGCTGGTGCAGGCGATCAGCCGCCGGCCGGCCCGCAGGTTGACCGCGGTATCGAACACCGAGTGGATGGCCAACCGCGGTGCGGTGTCCAGCGCATGCAGCGCCGGCCCGCTCAGCCGGGTCAGCGGCATCAGCGGCCGGCTGGCCGCTGGCCGGCCAAGGCGAGCACCGCCTGCTGGAAGCAGCCCATCGGTGCGGTGGCGACGCCGGCGCCGATCTGCCCTGCACCCGAGCTGGCGTGCAGGATTCCGGTGGTGATCCGCGGCGGCAGGCCGAGGTCGAGGACGTGGCGGGCGTCCACACCCAGCGGGGTGCCGCGGTAGTCGAAGTCGGGCATGATGAATCGGCTGCTGTGCGCGACGCAGACGTCGGCCATGTCCTCGGTGACCGCGCGGGCGTCGGACATCCGGCCGCCCAGGAAGCCGGCCACCGCCGGCGAGCCCGCCGCGGCAGCGCCGCCCAAGCCGATCAGCTCGAGCACTGCGCTGTCGCCGATATCCGGGGCGCTGGTCTCCGGCCCGTAGTTCGGGTAGTACATCGCGTCCAGTACCGGTGGCGCGTCGGCGATGAACAGGGTGTCGTTGCCGGCCAGCCGCAGCCCGAATGTGGTGCCGTTGCGGCACATCGTGGTGACCACACTGGAGCCGGGCACCTGTTCGGCCCACATGGTCAACGAGCGGGCCGCGGCCATCGCGATGTTAAGAAAGAACAGGTGGTTGCCGGCCAGGAACCGGGCCAGCTCGACCCGCCCGGCATCCGGCAACGCCGCCAGCTCCGGAAGCAGGCTGCGGATCAGCACGTTGGTGGTGCCCTGGGTGCGCATGTGCACGTCGTCGCCGATCTGCACGCCCTGCGCGGCGAGGGCCAGCACATCGATCGGCCCGGCGTCGGCCACCACCTGCGCCACCACCTGCGCCAGCATCGGGCCGGCGACGTCGCGCAGCAAGCGCAACCGGTGCACCGCACCGTCGCTGTCCCGGCCGAACCAGGCGGTGTCACCCGGCCCCTGGTTGATCGGCGCAAAGGCCCGGGTGCCGCCGGCTTCGTTGTCGACCACGAACACCGGGGCGGACGGCCCCATCGCGGTGGCCATCGGCACCACGGTGTCGCAACCCAGAGCCGGACGCAGCCCGATGTCGCCGTCGGCGAGCAGCCGGTCGGCGTGCCCGACGTCGTCGGCCCAGCCCTCGGCGACCACCGCGGCCCGCATCGAGCGGCGCAGTGGATCGCACACGTCGTCGAAGGCGATCGGCGGCCCGCAGTGCAGCACGGTCCGATCCGAACGACGGGCCAGTACGTCGCGGGCCGGGGCGATGGGGTTCAGCTTGGGACCGCCCTGGTCGAGCGGGGGCAACACCTCGGGGTTGGCCGGTTCGATCGCCTGCGCCCGGGGCCCATACAGCGTGCCGAGCGCGGCGACGGCGGCCGGGTCGCCGCCGGCCGGGATGCGCCAGTCCACCTGCTGGACCGGCCGGCCCTGGTCGGCGACCGCGTCGGCGAACAGCGGCAATCCGACGTTGACCACCGCGAGCTGGTCAGGTAGCTGAACGGTCATCGGCACCTCCTCTTGGTGTATCGGTTGTGGCCTGGCGCGCCCGGTCGAGCAGGGCTTCGGTGGTTCGGTGCAGCCGGCTGCGGTGCGCGGCGACCCGCTCGGACAGCGCTGCGGCGTCGCCGCGGCACCGCTCGACCATGGCGGCGACCGCGTCCGGTGCCGCTCCTCCGGTGGCGGTGCGGGTGGCCACGATGCTCTTCGGGTCGAGCACCTCGGATAGGTCCAGGTCGGCCAGCCGCCAGTTGTGCCCGGTTTCGGCCAGCGCGATGTCGTCGAGTAGCCGGCCGGTGATCTGCCGCCCCGGTATGCCCCGTCGGCTGGCTTCGGCCACCGCCTTGCCGACCACCAGATAGGCGCTGCGGTAGTCGATTTCGCGGGTCTGCACGATGAACTCGGCCAGGTCGGTGGCCTGGGTGTAGCCGGCGTCCAGCACCTCGGCCATCCGCTCGGCGTTGACCCGCAGGGTGCGGACGACGCCGGCCATCAACCGAGTGACCCGGATGGCCAAGTCGAGTGCGCGCGGCACCTCGCCGTAGGCGAAGATCAGGTTGTCGCTACGCGCCGACGGGCTCTTGCTGACCGCCAGGAACCCGGTGAACCGGCCGATCAGCACCCCGGAGGCGCCCCGCACGATCGACAGCGAGTACGGATTGCGTTTCTGCGGCATCAGGATGCTGGCCCGGGTGTAGGCGTCGGCGAGGTCGACGAAGTCGAATTCGCTGCTGGACCAGATCTCCAGGTCTTCGGCGAGCTTGCTCTGGGTGGAGATCAGGCTGGCGGCGCTGGCCAGCAGCTGGATCAGCCCGTCGACCTGCCACATCGCATCTCGGGTGTGTTCGATGACCGCAGCGAATCCGAGCTGGCGGGCGATATGGCCGCGGTCGTCCAGCAGCCGGGTGCCGTTCACGCAGCCCGCGCCGCCGGGGCTGCGGTTCACCCAGTCGAACGCGTCCAGCAGCCGGTCGGCGTCGCGCAGCGCCGGGTCGCAGAAGCTGAGCAGGTAATGCCCGACGGTCGACGGCTGGGCCTGCTGCAGGTAGGTCTGATCGGGCATCAGCGTGTCCAGGTGGGCGGCGGCCTGCCCGGCGCAGTCGACCACGAACCGGGTCGCCGCATCGACCAGGTCCAGCAACTGGTCGCGCAGGTAGAGCCGCAGCGCTATCCGGGCGGCTTCCCGCCGGGGCCGGCCGGCGTGCAGCCAACCGGCCAGGTCGCCCAGCCGGGAGACGAAGAAGTGTTCGCGCGAGTTGTACGGCTCACCGAAGGTGGGGTCATAGGGAAACTCGTCGGCCGGCATGGCGTGCACTTCGAGCAGCAGCGTGAGCAGATGCCGGGCCGCCGGCGCCGGAATGATCCGGCGGCGCAACAGATCCAGCACGTGGGCCATATCGGCGAGGTTGAACCCGCCATGCAAAAACGGCGCGTCGGCGTTTTCCACGGCGAAACCGGAGTCGATCAGTTCGGGTGCGGCGCTGCCGGTTGGTGGGCCGCTGCGACGAGTCGGGGTCATGCGTACTGCTCCGCCTCGGTCCGGCTGCCCAGTGCGGCCAGTGCGCCGGACACCCCGCCGGTGTGCCAGAGCACCAACGGTTCGCCGGCTTCGTCGGCTAGTTGCCGGAGCAGCGTCATCGCCTTGGCGCCGTAGGTGTCGTCGAGCAGCAATCCGGTTGCGGTCAGGGCGATCTCGACGCTGGTCCGGTCGGCGGCCGCGGCGATGCCGAAGCCCGCACCGATCGCGTCGCGAACGTCGACGTCGTCAAGTTCGGGATCGGTGCCGCCGAGCAGCCGGGCGCAGTCCCGCGCCAGCCGGAGCACGTCGTAACGCATCGTCGCGGCGGGTCGGCTCACCGATGCGCCGACGATCCGCAGTGGCACCGCCGCACCGGCTCGACCGGCCAGCAGCCCGGCCTGGCTGGTGCCCGAGCCGGTCGGCAGCACGACGGTGCACCCCGGAAGGCCGGCGTGCCGGCATTGGTCGGCCAACTCTTGGGCCGCCAGCGCGAAGCCGACCGCCCCGACGGCCGTGGCGCCGCCGCGGGGCACCGGGTACGGACGGCGGCCGTCGGCGCGCAACTGCTCAGCGAACCGGTCCAGCGCGCGGTCCAAGTCCTCGCGGGTCAGTGCGGGCTCGAAATACAGGCGGGCGCCGGCGGCTCGGGACAGCCGGAGGGTCGTCGGCGCGGGCACCGGCTCGGCGCCGCAGTGCAACACGGCGCAGTCCAGCCCGGCTGCGGCCGCCGCCAGCGCGGCCGCAGCACAGAAGTTGGAGCCCGGCGCCCCGGTCACCACGACGGTGTCGGAGCCCTGCGCCAGCGCGTCGCCGATCAGGAACTCGAGGGTGCGGGCTTTGTTGCCGGCTACCCCGAATCCGGTGAGGTCGTCACGTTTGAGCCAGATTGGCCGGCCGCCCAGCGCGTGTTCCAGCCGGGTCGCCCGCTGCAGTGGGGTGGGCCGAATCGCCAGCTCGAACCGGTCCGGGCCGGCCATCAGCACCACTGCTCAGGCTCGGAGGTGCGGGCAGCGCGGGCTGCCCGCACCAGCTCATCGGTCATCGCGGTGGCCGTTTGCAGCGCCGGACGGTCAGCCCAATCGCGCACCTCGGCCGGCGATGCCAGTCCGGCGGCCACGACAGCGGCGCCCAGCTCACCCCGGTGGCCGGCCGCGGCCAGTTGCTGAAGTGCCTGCTGTGCGTGGTGTTTTCCGTCCCGGGCGGCCAGGCCGGCCAGCAGCCGCTCGGAGCAGGCCTGGTCACCGAACCGGGTCAGGTTGGCGCGCATCGCGTCGGCGTCGACCTCCAGACCGGCGGCCAGCGCCCGCGCGGTCTGCAGTGCGGCGCCGGTCAGCAGGCACACCTCCGGCAGCGCCACCCACTCGGCTTTCCAGGACCGGCCGTCCCGCTCGTGTGCGCCGGCCATCCCCTCGACCAGCACGGCGGCGTTGGCCCGGGCCAACCGGGCCAGCGTGTCGAGGTGTTCGCTGGCCTCTGGATTGCGTTTGTGCGGCATGGTGATGCTGCCGACGGTGTCCGGGTGGGCAGCTTCGCGCAGTTCACCGATCTCCGGGCGGGCCAGCTCGTAGACCTCATTGCCGATCCGGGCCAGCGTGGTGCACACCATGGCCAGCAGCGAGCCGAATTCGGCGATTCGATCCCGAGCGGTCAACCAGGAGACGGCCGGTTCGCCGAGGCCCAGTTCAGTGCAGAACTCCCGGCGCAGCGCCAACCCGTCCGGACCGAAGAAGCCGAGCACACCCACCGCGCCGCCGAGTTGGCCGACTAGCCAGCGGGACCGGCCCTGTTGCAGACGCTGTAGGTGCCGGCGCAGTTCGTCGGCCCAGCCGGCTACCTTGTAGCCGAACGTGATCGGGGCGGCCGGCTGGCCGTGGGTGCGTCCGCACATCGGGGTGTCCCGGTGTCGTTCGGCCAGGGTGAGCAGCGTCGCCTCCAAGGCCCGCACATCCCGCCACACCAACCGGCCCACGTCACGCATCGCCAAGGCGAACCAGGTGTCGGTGAGGTCTTGGACGGTGGCGCCGTAGTAGACGTACTCGCGGGCCGAGCCTGGCAGCAGCTGCTGCAGCGCTCCGATCAACCCCAGCGTCGAATGCGAGGTGCGGCGCGTCTGTTCGGCGATCAGGTCGAGGTCGAGCCGGTCGGCGTCGGCGTGTGCGGCGATCGCCGTGGCCGCCTCGGCCGGGATGATGCGCAGTCGGGCCTGCGTGGTCGCCAGCGCGGTCAGGATGGATAGCCAGCTGGCCAGCCGGGCCGGCTCATCGAACACGGCAGCCAGCTCTGGCGTACCCCACAGGTGCGCATATTGGACGGATCCGCTCACACGGGTGCCCACGTCGGCTCCCAGGCGTGTGCCACCGCGCGCAGGGCTTGCTCGACCTGTGCCAGCGAGGCGCCCCAGGGCACCGTCGCCTGGCCATCCTGGACGCGGATCTCGGTTTCCAACTGGCTGCATTTGGTCAACAGCGGACCGTCCGCGGCCGGGCGCTGACACGGGCAGATGTCCAACCACCGGTTAGCCCGGTGCCCGTAGAACGACTCGTGGATCTGCTGTGAGCGTTCCGGGCCGATCATCACCCAGTCCTGTTCGGGGGGATGCTCGTCGAGGTACCAGGTCTGGGCCCGGGGCGGGTCGAAGCCGCTGCCGCGGCAGGGCACCAGATAGCGGTCGGCCGGGTGCTCGGCCGCCAGGTCGGCCAACCGCACGATGTCGGGCACCAGGGTGATCGGCGGCAGGTCCTCGATCACCTCGAGGACCCGGCGGGCCTGATCGAGCAGTTTGGCCGGCTCCGGCGGGGTGATCTCGCGGACGACGATCTTCAGCGGGTCCGGGTTGATGATGAAGTTCACGTGCTGGTAGCGGCCGTGCACCACGACGGCGGCGGCGTTGGGTGCCCCGGTGATGGCGGCACCGGCCAGCGCGGACGGAATCGCGGTGTCGGTGTCCGGGCTGTGCAGGTAGGCGCACTCGTCCGGGCCGGCCAGGATGTGCACCCGGGTGATCGGGGCGAACAGCGCATCCGGATCGTCGCGCCAGACCCGGGCGATCCCGGTCTGCTCGCCGTTGCGGGCCACCACGAAGCGGGTCCGGCGATAGGCCGGCTTGCCCAGCAAGTGCTGCGCCAGCGCGTCCGGATGCACCGGACCGGGCAGCTGCGATACCGCGACGCCGCGGTATTTTCCCGGTATCGTGTTGCGGCCCAGGGTCGCGGTCCCCGCCGCGTCGGAAGGTGCGGTGATCTTCAGACCGGCAACCACTGCCGGCTCAATCCGAAGGTGTCGGCGCGCAGCCCGAGTCGGAGCGTCTCCAGCGCGATCGCGTCCGCGGTGGCGATGTTGGCCAGGTTGACCTCCGGCCCGAACTCGTGGATGAACCAGGCTTGCTGGGCTTTGCGGGGCGCCTCGAACAGCACGGCCTGCACACCGGCGGCGCGCACCGCCGCGGCAACCAGGTTGGTCCGGACGCTGCCGTCGCCGTGGTACAGACCGACGCTGCCGCTGTCCCGGCCTTCGGCGATCACCCATCGGGCGCCGGCGGCACGGTCGCCGGCGATCTCGTCGACCCATTGCCGTTCGGTCAATGCCTCCTGGGCGTCTTTGCGGCCGACTTCGGCGAACACGGTGAACGCCGATGCGGCCAGGCGGATCAGGGCGTGCTTGTCGGCGACCGTCATCGCGGCCACCCCGCGAGACACTTCGACCGCGGTGAAGCCGATGTCTTGCGCCCAGGCCAGGCACTCGTCGGCTTTGTGCTGGGCCCAGGCGATCTCCAGGAGGGTGCCGCCCAGGCAGGCGCGGATCTGGTAGCGATGCAGCAGCGCCAGTTTGGGCGGCAGCGTCGGGTCGACGTACGCGGTACCCCAGCCGAACTTCCACACGTCGAGATAATCCGCGCCGGCGTCGAGCAGGCCGGACAACCCGCCGATGGTGGTGCCCTTGTCCAGAACGTGGGTGAGTCCGGTTTCTCTAGGCTTGGGTGGGCGCGGTGGCAGGTCCAGAAAGGACGGAACCGTCATGCAGCCTATGATAAACGTTCCATTCACTTTCGGATAGGACTCGGTTTGGTGCAGGCGCTGCGGACGGGAGCGCGATGAGCTTGCGGGACAGCATCGTCGACGTCGACGCGCTGGCCCGGGCGCTGCGGGGCAATCCCGCGCTGCGGGCCAAGGCGGCGATCGCCGCGGTCGCCGACGTCTTCGGTGGTGATGACTGGCTGACCGGGCCCGGCGACGACGGCGCCGTCATCCCGGTGCCCGCCGACGGGGCCGGCGTTGATGTGGTGGCCTGCGGCGAGGCGCTGCTGCCCGCCTTCGTGGCCGCCGACCCGTACGGTGCTGGCCTGGCCGCGGTGCTGACCAATGTCAACGATCTGGCCGCGATGGGGGCGGTGCCGACGGCGATCGTGGACACCGTGGTGGCCGCTGAGCCGGTGGCGCGTGAGGTGCTGCGCGGGCTGCGGGCCGGCAGCGTGATGTATCGGGTGCCGCTGGTGGGCGGTCATCTGACCATTCACGACGGGGCTCCGGCGCTGTCCGCGTTCGGGCTGGGCGTGACCCGACGTGCGCTGTCGGTGACCCGGGCCGCGGCCGGGCAGCTGTTGCTGGTGGCCTGCTGCACCGAGGGGGAGATGCGGTCGGACTTCCCGTTTTTCGCCTCGTTCGCCGAACGCGGCGACCGGCTCGGCGACGACGTGCGGGTGCCGGCCTCGGTGGCCGAATCCGGGGCGTGCGTCGCCGCCAAGGACGTCAGCATGGCCGGGCTGATCGGCTCGTTGGCCATGCTGTTGGAGCATGGCCGGCTCGGCGTGACGGTGGACCTGGACGCCGTGCCGCGGCCGGCCGGTGTGCCGCTGCAAACCTGGCTGATGTGCTTCCCGGCGTTCGCCTTCCTGCTGTGCGCCGCACCGGAGCGCGCCGAGGAGTGCGCGGAGGCGTTCGCCAGCCGGGGGCTGGACGTGGCGATCGTCGGTGAGCTGGTTTCCGACGGCGTGCTGTCGGTGCGGCAGCAGGACCGGTGCGCCGCCGTGCTGGACCTGCGCACCGACGTCGTCACCGGCCTGCGCCGCTGAGGCGGGCCGACCGGTTCAGGAAACAATGCCGGTGAACAGGTCGCGTTCGACGTCCGCACCGACATTGGGCGCGGGCAGGTCGATGCTCATCGGCAGATGCGGGAGGCCGACGTAGATCTCGGTGTCGCCGTCGGCGCGCCAGCCCAGGCCGGTGAAGAACGCGACGTTGGCCAACTGGATGTGCGCCACCATCCGGGTGCCGCCGCGGGCGCCGGCGCTGGCGGCCGCGCACCGCACCAGCGGTGCGGCAATGCCGCGCACCCGGTACTGCGCCAGTACACACAACCGATCGCCTTGCCAGACACCGTTTTTCGAGTCGAGCGGAAACAGCCGCACGGCGCCGGCCGGCGCGCCGGCGTACCGACCGAGCAGACGGATCACCCCCGAGGTTTCGTCATAGGCGTCCCGATCGGACTCCTGGAACACCCGCTGCTCGTGGACGAACACGGCCTGCCGGATGGTGTGGTGTTCAGCCAGGTCGGCATCCGACCGGGCCGGCCGGCAGGTGATCAGGCCGCCGGGCTCAATTGGCGGCTCTGCGGGATTGACCGCGGTGGTGGTCATTGTCGGGTTACTGCGGGTCGGTCCGTTCCAGTGTGCGCATTCCCGAGCAGGCTTGACAACGGGCGCAGCCGGCTTTGGCGGTGTGCGAGTTCATGCCGCGAATAGTCAAGTAGGCCAGCACCTTTCGGTAGATATCGGTGGTGTAGGCCGGATCGGGTGGCCGGCAGTCCTGCATCAGGCTGCCGGCGACCGGGCGCAGCGGGACGACAAACGGGTAGACGCCGATGTCGATGGCGCGTTGGCACCCGCGGATGATCAGGCTGGGGTCTTCGCCCATGCCGAGGATGACGTACGTGGTGACCTGGCCCTTGCCGAAGATGCCGACGGCGTGCTTCCACACCTCGAAGTAGCGTTCGATGCCGACCCGGGCTTTGCCGGGGGCGACGTAGGCGAGTACCTCCGGATCGAAGGTTTCGACGTGAATGCCGATGTTGTCGATGCCCATCTCGCCGATCTGGTCGAGCACGTCGAGGTCGCGGGGCGGCTCGAACTGGATCTGCACCGGCAATCCGGTGGCTTGTTTGACGGCCTGCCCGCATCGGGCGACATACAGTGCACCGCGATCCGGGGTGTTGGTGCTGCCGGTGGTCAACGTGGCATCCACGGCGCCGTCCAGGTTTTTCGCCGCCAAGGCCACCTCGGCGAGTTGTTCGGGCGTCTTTTTGGCGATGGTCTGGTCGGCCTCCAGCGATAGCCCGATGCCGCAGAACTTGCACTGATCGGAGTTGCCCCAGTAGGTGCAGGCCTGCACCACGGTGCTGGCGAACGAGTCCAGGTGCAGTCGGCCGATCTTCCAGTACGGGATGCCGTCGGCGGTCTGCAGGTCATAGAACCGGGGCCGGGCCTGGCCGTGCGCATCGGCCAACCGCACTCCGTCGCGGTAGATGCCGTAGCCCTGATCTTCCGGCTTGAGCAGGTAGGGGGAGTCGGCAGCGATGCTGTTGTCGGTCGGCACGGTCACCGAATAGCCGCCCACCCACAGCTGCCCGCAGTCGGAGGGCCCGGCGCCGCCGCGGCGGCCCTCAAAGCGGCCTTCCAGGGGCACCTCGATGCGCAATCCCTTGGCCTGAAGGTCAATGATCAGCGCTGCGAGGGCATCGGCCGGCGCCCCGGTGGTCGGCTGCGCAGTGTCGTCAACCACTTCGGACGTCATGACCACGGTCCTCCCGGGTGTTTACTTGACGACATAGATTATGCATCAAAGAAAACGTCGTCGACAGGGCGATGTCAACCCGCCTCCAAGCTAGCCCGCACCGTCGCGGCTGGGAAGGCTGTGAGCGAACTGGATGATTCCTGGACGAGCGGGAGCGTCGCCGGCCCTGGCCGTGCACCGAATGTGAACTGGTTGCGGCGATCTGGCGGAATCTTCGCAACAGCTTCACACTCGAAACGGGGGCAACCACCGCTACGGAAAGGAACGACGTGGCTGAACCGCGACCTCCACTGCCACCGTTCGACCTCGACAGTGCCACCGTGAAAGTCCAAGCCGCCGAAGACGCCTGGAACACCCGAGATCCCGAGAAAGTGAGCCTGTCGTACACCGAGGACTCGGTGTGGCGCAACCGCGACCTGTTCATCCAGGGTCGCGCCGAGATCGTCGAATTCCTGACCGCCAAATGGCATCGAGAACTCGACTACGTGCTGCGCAAGAGCCTGTGGGGCTTTCACCAGGACCGGATCGCGGTGCGGTTCCAATACGAATGCCGCGACGCGGCCGGGCAGTGGTGGCGCAGCTACGGCAACGAGTTGTGGGAGTTCGACGAGCACGGCCTGGTCCGCCGGCGCGAAGCCAGCATCAACGATGTCCGGATCGAGCAATCCGAGCGCCGCTACTTCGGGCCGCGACCCGAGCAAGACCGCGGCGTCGGCCACGACATCGCCCTGCAGTAGCGCCCCCCACCGCTGTCCGGGATGCCCGCCAGTTGTCGACAACACGTGCATCAACTATCCTCGACAAACATCAACCTATGTTGAATGTCTTGTGGCGTGAGGAGCCAACCGTGCCGCCGAAGCTAGCCGTCGTCGCGCTGGGCGGCAACGCATTCACCTTCGAAGGCGAAGCCGGCAGCTACCCGGAGCGGGCCGCACATGCCGCGACGATGGCGCAGTTGGTCGAACAACTGCTGGACGACGGCTGGAACCTGGCCCTGGTGCACGGCAACGGCCCGCAGGTCGGCAACCTGGCCATCCAACAGGAGGAAGGCGCAGCGTTCGTGCCGGCGCAGCCATTGTTTTCGCTGGTGGCGATGACCCAGGGCGGGCTGGGCAGCCTGATCTCGTGTGCGATACACCGCGCCACCGCCGGCCGACGCACTGTGACCAGCGTGGTCACCCACGTGCAGGTCGACCCGGCCGATCCGGCGATGAGCGAGCCGACCAAACCGATCGGCCCGTTCCTGAGCGAGCCGGAAGCCGCCCGACTCGCCGGCGAACGCGGCTGGCAGGTGAAATACGACGCCGGCCGCGGTTACCGACGGGTCGTTCCGTCGCCGCGGCCGGTGCGCATCCTCGAGCTGGCGGCGATCCGCGACCTGCTCAACACGGGCCACCTGGTAATCAGCGCGGGCGGCGGCGGCATCCCGGTTGTGGTCGGCGATGACGGTGCGTTGACCTGTGTTGAGGCTGTCATCGACAAGGACTACGCGGCCGCCGAACTGGCCCGCGCCGTCGGCGCTGAAGCGCTGATTCTGGTCACCGCGGTGGACGCAGTCCAGCTTGACTTCGGCACCTCGCAGCCACGCCCCATCGCCGAACTGGATGTCGCTGCAGCCGAGCGCTATCTCGTCGCCGGCCAGTTCGCCGAGGGCAGCATGGCGCCGAAGATGCGGGCGGCAACCCGGTTCGTCCGCGGCGGTGGTGCGATCGCCGTCATCACCTCGGCGGCGCACGCTGCCCAGGCGCTGTCGTGCGCCGATCCCGACGACGCCTCGGCCGGCACCCGGGTGGTCGCGGTACCCACGGCCCGGCCGCGCACACCGGAATGGAGCACGCAGTGACCGTGGTCGCTGAAGTGTTCGCCGACACCTACGTCGACTCGGTGGTTGCGTTGCGGGCGATGCGCGCGATGCGTGAGACCAAAGGCGTGCAGTGGGCGAGCGCGGTGATGGTCACCTCGGCCAACGCCGACGCGCTGCGCTCCGAAGGCGTGCATGACGAGGTATTGTCCAGTGCCGGCGCTAACGACTTTTGCCTGGCGGTCCGCGCCGAAGACTCAGACGGCGCGGACCAGGCGCTGGCGGCCGGCAAGGACGCCGCCTTCTCGGCGCAACATGCTGAAACCGGTGCCGCCGCCCGCCACCCGCGCGCCGTGCGGCTGGCAGTGGCCGAACAGCCGGACGCCAATATCGCCGTGGTCTCGGTGCCGGGCGAGTATGCGGCGCTGGCCGCGTTTCAGGCCCTGGGCCTGGGCTTGCATGTGCTGTTGTTCAGCGACAACGTGCCATTGGCGGACGAGGTGGCGCTGAAGAATTTCGCGTGCTCGCGCGGGCTGCTGGTGATGGGACCCGGTGCGGGTACCGCGCTGCTGGCCGGCACCGGCTTGGGTTTCGCCAACGTGGTGCGCGCGGGCCGGGTCGGTGTGGTGGCCGCGGCCGGCACCGGCGCGCAGGAAGCGATGAGTCTGCTGGATCGGTGGGGCATCGGCGTCAGTCAGGTGATCGGCCTGGGCGGGCGGGATCTGAGCGCGCAGGTCGGCGGCGAGATGGCGGTTGCCGCGGTCGAGGCGCTGCGTCAAGACGCCGACACCGACGCCGTGCTGCTGGTGTCCAAGCCGCCCGACCACGACGTCGCGGCCCGAGTCATCGCGGCGGCCGGCACCATGCCGCTGATCGGGGCGTTGATCGGCCTGGATCCGGACAGCTTGCCGGTGCCCGGCAACGTGACGCTGGCTCGCACGTTGGAGTCCGGGGTGACCGCCACCCTGGCCGCGCTCGAGCATCCGGTGCCGGATACCACCCGACTGCACGGCCCGGGCCCGGCGCAGGCGCGGCACCGGTTGTCTCGTGGCCGGACCGCGGTGCGCGGCCTGTTTTCCGGTGGGACGTTGTGCTATGAGTCGCTGGTGATCCTTTCTCGGATCCTTGGGCCGGTGTACTCCAACACTCCGATCAATTCGACCTGGGCGCTGCCGGCGCCACCGGGCAGCCACCAGTGCTTGGACCTGGGCGAAGAGGAGTACACCCGCGGTCGGCCGCACCCGATGATCGACCCGGAGGCGCGCATCGAAGCACTGTACGACCACGCGGCCGATCAGTCGGTGGCCGCGCTCATCCTCGACGTGGTGCTGGGCTACGGCTCCCACCCGGACCCGGCCGCGGCGTTCGCGCCGGCCTGCGCGCAGATCATGGCCGACGGCGGACCGCAGGTGGTGGCCTACGTGCTGGGCACCGAGGGCGATCCGCAGGGGCTGGCCGATCAGCGCGAGCAGTTGATCGAGGCCGGCTGCATCGTTTCCGAAACCGCCGCTCGCGCATCGCTGGCCGCCGCGGCCGTGGCAACCGGCGATCTCGACCTGATAGCCGAGCCGTTATGAGTTCCGTGCCGCGGGTGGCGCTGATCAGCTACTCCACTAAGCCGCGCGGTGGAGCCGTGCACACGCTGTCGCTCGCCGACGCCATGGTGGCTCGCGGCATGCCGGTGCACGTGGTTGCGCTCGGTGACCCCACGGCGGGTTTCTTCCGCCCAGTTTCCGCCCCGCACACCATCTTTCCGGCTCCGCCGCGGCTTCCGACACTCGAGGAGCGGGTGTTCGCCTCGGTCGACGCGTTGGAAGCCGGGATAGGCCAGATCGCCGGCGACTTCGACATCCTGCACACCCAGGACTGCATTTCGGCGCGCGCCGCCGCCCGGGCTCGCGACGCCGGCGCCGCGGTGCAGGTGGTGCGTACCGTGCACCACGTCGACGACTTCACCACACCGGCGCTGATCGACTGCCAGCACCAAGCCATCGTCGAACCGGACCGGCTGATCGTGGTCAGCGACGACTGGCGAGCCCGGCTGCACAGCGACTACGGCGTCGACGCTGAAGTCATCCACAACGGCGTCGACTCGAGCCGGTTCGGGCCGATCCCGGATCGCGTCAAGGCGAAGCTGCGCCAAGACACCGGTCTTGCCGACCGGTTCGTGTTCCTGGCTGTCGGCGGCGTCGAACCGCGCAAGGGCACGGTGTTCTTGTTCCAGGCACTGGCGCAACTGGCCGGCGAACTGGCTCAGCCACCGGCACTGGTCATCGTCGGCGGTCATTCGTTTCAGGACTACACCAGCTACCGCGACGCGGCACTGGGCCAGCTGGGCGAGCTCGGCCTGGCGCTCGGGCGCGACGTCATCCAGGCCGGGACGGTCAGCGACGAGACGCTGCACCGCTGGTACCGGACGGCCGACGCCTTGGTGTTCCCGTCACTCAAGGAAGGCTGGGGTCTGGTAGTGCTGGAGGCGATGAGCGCCGACCTGCCGGTAGTGGCCAGCGACATCCCGGTGCTGCGTGAGTACCTGACCGACGGAGTCGATGCGGTGCTGACGGCGGCCGGCGACGCCGCCAACCTGGCCAAGGGGATGCGCGCGGTGATGGAGGACGCGGCATTGCGGGAACGGTTGGTGGACGGCGGGCGCTCGGTGGCGCGACGGTTCACCTGGGGCCGGGCCGCGGCCGAGCACGATCGCTTCTACCGGTCGTTGGACACCTGACCGACGACGAGAGGACGACAGACGAGTGCCCAGAAAAATTGTGATCATCGGCGGCAGCGCGGCCGGGATGGGAGCCGCCGGAGCCGCCCAGCAGGTCGACCCGGATGCGCAGATCGTGGTCTACACCGAGCTCGCTGACGTCGCCTACAGCCCGTGCGGCATCCCGTACGTGCACGGCAAAGAGATCGACTCATTCGACCGGCTGATCCTGCAGAACAAGCAGTTCTATGCCGATCGCGGTTTCGACATCCACTACGAAACCGTGGTCAGCGCGGTCGACACCGACCGTCGGGTGGTGGAAGTGCCCGGCCAGGGCGCGGTGAGTTACGACCAGCTCGTGCTGGCGACCGGATTCAAATACGAACGCCCCGATGTTCCCGGCGCCGAGCTGTCCAACCTGTACTACGTGCGCGACATCCGGGCCGCGCAGCGCTGGGACGAGATCCTCGACTCGGTGAAATGCGCCGTCATCGCCGAAGCGCAGCCGATCGGGGTGGAGATGGCCACCGCACTGGCGCACCGCGGCATCGAAACCCACCTGGTCGACCCGCATCCGTGGGCGATGGCCGAGATCGCCGATCCGGACATCATGACGCCGGTCGAGGAGTCCTGGAAAGAGCTGGGCGTGCAGCTGCACTTCAACACCCGCATCGAGGCGTTCCTCGGCACCGAGCGGGTGCACGCGGTGAAAACCTCCGACGGCGAGATCCCGGTGGACATGGTGGTGATCGGCGCCAAGAAGCTGCCCAACAATGACCTGGCCGCCGCGGCGGGCATCAAACGCGGTTCCACCGGCGGGCTGATCGTCGACCAGCACATGCGGACCTCGGTACCGGGGGTGTTCGCGGCCGGTGACTGCGTCGAGGTGCCGCAGGGCACCACCGGCGTTCCGGTGCAAGGCTTGTCCGGCAGCCACGCCTACGCACAGGGCAAGGTGGCCGGCAGTGGCGCCGCCGGACGGTTGAGAAACTATGCGCCGGTGCAGGTTCCGTGGGGGCTGGTGGCCGGCAAGTGGATGATCGGTGGGGTGTCGTTCGGTGAGACGCTGGCTCAGGCGTTGGGGATGCCCTACGTCAAGGGCGTTGCCGAAGGGATCTCCCGGGCCCGCTACTACCCGGACTTCAAGAAGATCCGGGTCAAGATCCTCGCCGAGCCGGGCACTCTGAAGGTGATCGGCGCGCAGCTAGTCGGCGGCGAAGGTATCAAGGAGCGCTGCGATTTCCTGGCCATGGCCGCCCGCAAAGGCTTGACCCTGCACGACATCGCCTGGATGGAGAACGTCTACTCGCCGGCGATGGGCGCACTGTCCGAACCGATGGCGCTGGCCGCCCAAGACGGACTGGTCGCGGCGGGGTTGTCATGATCCGGTTTTTCGCCTGGGTGCGACGGAACTCGGAAAAGTACCTACTCGAAGCGGTGCAGGCCGACTTGGCCGCCGAATACCTCGGCCGACCGGGGCCGGTCGGTGCGCGCAGTCTGCAGGTGCTGTTCTGGAAGCGGGTGTTCGCTCCGCTGTATCGCCGGCTGCCGTGGCGGGTCCGGCACCGGATCATTCTGGCCATGCCGGGCAGCAACCGTCGGCCATGGGACGCCCCGCCCAGCTAGGCCAACTTGGGCCGCGCCGGGTCAGTGGCTCGCTACATGGTCCAGGTGTTCATCGTCAGCGCGCGTTCCTTCCACGCCATGATCGCCGCGTCCAGAATGTCCTTGGGGTCGACGGGCTTGACGCCCTCCATCATGTCGACCTCACGCATGCCGTACAGCGCGGCCGCCGAGAACCGGCACGCATAGGCGTGACCGCCCTCGTCCATGAACCGGCGCAACCAGTGGTTGTAGTTCAGGTTGCCGGGGAAGCCTTCCTCGCCGACCTTCGGATAGCCGCGGGTTGCTGCCGCGGCCAGCGAGCCGGGGCCGAACATGACGAAGTGGGTGTCGAAGCCCTTGCGCAGGATGCGCGTCGCCGTCAGCAGGTTCACCATCGACGCGGAACTTTCGAACGGTACGCAGTGGTAGAACACGAACGCCTTCTGGCCCGGCTCGGCCTGATAGTCCGGAAAGACCTTGTCTTCGTAATCGACGACCGCGTCTCCCGGCTGGACCCGTTCCCCGACGATCTTTGCCATCGGCGCACTCCTTTCTTGGGTGGATCAGTTCCGCTCAGCCATACAGTGCCGCGAAGTTGTCGCGGAGGAACAGGTTGGCCAGCTCGCCGTCGCCGGCGGCGGCACACAGCCGCGCCAGCTCGCCGGCCTGGTCGCCCCACGGCTCGTCGCTGGCGAACAGCAACCGGTCCTGGCCGATCCCACGCTTGTCGATCTCGCGTACCAGCCAGCGCGGCGCGAAGCCGACCGCCCAACTGGTATCGGTGTAGACCTGCTTGCCGGCTTCGATCCAGTCGAAGAACCGATGCCCGATCAACTTGATGTGCGCGCTGACCCCGCCACCCAGGTGCACCAGGTGGATCTTCACGTCGTCGGCGTACCGGTCCACCAGCGTGCCGACGTAGTCGATGTCGGAGTTGCCGCCCGGCGAGGTGTGCACATGCACCACCAGGTTGTGCTCGCGAGCGGTGTCGAATATCCGGTCCAGCTGCACCTTGCATTCCGGGTCGTCGGCACGCCCGCCGAGCAGGAAGCTGGTCTTGAGCACCTTCACCCCCGGCTCGCCGGCCAGTGCCAGCGCCTTGTCGTTGAGTTCGGCGTCCTGCGGCCGCGGCGACGTCCAGATGCCGGCGCTGATCCGGTCGTCGGCGGCGGCCGCCTCCAACGCCAGCTCGTTCAGCGAAAACGACACCGTCGGGTCGGGAACCCCGTAGTTCGGGATCACCAGGGCGCGTTCGGTGCCCTCCCGGTCCAGGTCGGCGATCAGCTCAGCAACCGTGGCGCGCGCGGAGATGTCGGGATGCACCGGCGGCCCGCCGTAGAACGGGTAGGCGGGCATCACGCCGATATGACGGTGGGCGTCGTAGATCCGTTGCGCGACCATAACGATGACCATACAACAAAAACGTATCGGATAATAGAGACCCGGCGACGGTACAGCGCGCTCCGCAGCATGTAGAGCCGGTACAGCCGAACACTATAGTTGACTCTGTGACCTCCGGCTTCGACCCGACGACGTGGCGCTGGCGCGCGGCGGAAAGCCAGCTTTACCCGTTGGTGATGGCAGACCCGGGCCTCTATCAACTGGCGGTCGCCCTGGTGGCCGAGGCGTGTGAAGTGCTTCGCCGCAACTGTTCTACCGTTACCGCGCTGATCGACTGCGAGGCATCCGGGGTGCTATCCGCCTGCCCGTCCGCAGCGGCGGTGGGTGACCACGGCTTCGACCCGGTGATCGCATTCGACGCCGCCCGGGCACAGTTGCTGCGCGAACTGGCCACCGCCGGCGGTACGCCGGCCAGCGGATGAGGGAAAAGTTGCCGCCGCCGGACCAACAAACTATGATGCCCGATCAATCACTATGGTAAGTGACCGGCAGGGGCGGATATGACGACGACGCGCGACCGAGAGAAATCCGGCCCCGCCGCCCGGCTGGAAGAACACGTCGGCGGCATCGTCAGCTCAATCGGCACCAAAGTCGAACAACTGCGCCGGGAGCAGCGGTTGTCGCTGCAGCAGCTTGCTGTTCGGGCCGATGTCTCCGCGGCGGCGATCCACAAAATCGAGCGCAGCGACATGGTCCCGACGGTGACGACGCTGCTGAAGATCGCGTCCGCGCTGGGCCGGCCGGCCAGTTACTTCATCGAGGATGATCAATCGTCCGGCCCGGTCGCCTTCACCGCGTCGACGAGCCGGCCGGCGGTGTACACGCCGCACAACGGTCTGCATCTGGCCGGCATCTCCGGGCCGTACTCGCCGTTTCGCTGCGCCGCGGCGGTAGCCACCGTCGATGCGGGTGCCAACAGCGGAACCAAACTGCTCACCCATCCCGGCGAAGAATTGGTCCATGTGCTGGACGGCATCCTGGTCTTCGAGATCGCCGGGGAGCGTTACGAACTCAGCAGCGGCGACACCTTGCATTTCCTCGGCGACCAGCCGCACCGCTGGGCCAACGAGAGCACCGCGCCGGTGCACGCCCTGTGGTCGGTGCTGCGGGATTCCTGACCAGCCGAATCGGCGGGCTGGCTGATAACCGGCCCGGCAACCCAGCGGCGCCGACCGTCCGCCGACCGTAGGCTGCAACCGATGGAGATCGTCTCCGCAGAATCGACGGACTTGTTCGTCGGGCCACCGGACGCCGCCCTGCAGTTGGTGCGGGTCGGCTACACCGGCGCCGCCGAGCCGACGCCGATCCGGATCGACGGCGACGGCCTGGCCGGCTCGGCCATCACCGACCGCGGTGACGGCACGGTCGAGGTGCCGGTGACCGTCGCTAGCGGGCTTCCCGGGCAGCGGCGAGCGGCGCAGGCAAGTGCCGAGTCCGCCCGTGCGTCGATCGGCTTCACCTTCACCGTCGCCGAGCCGGGCTGGACGATGTTCATGATCAGCCATTTCCACTACGACCCGGTCTGGTGGAACACCCAGGGCGCCTACACCAGTGTGTGGACCGAAGACCCGCCCGGCGCGTGTCGGCAGACCAACGGCCTGGCGTTGGTCGCCGCCCACCTGGAGTTGGCCCGCCGCGACCCGGACTACAAGTTCGTGTTGGCCGAAGTCGACTACCTCAAGCCGTACTGGG
>CAZPZQ010000024.1:0-483 GCA_964590745.1 uncultured Mycobacterium sp.
CGTTGGCGCACAACGCCACCATCACCCCGCCGTGCACCTTGGTACCGATGGTCCAGCTGTCATCGAGATCAGCGTCGAAGATCCGGACGTGCTCGGCGGTGTCGGCCTGCACTGCACGCAACGTCATGGCGGTGCGAAACGGCGCGGCTTGCCTCATCAATCTCCCTTGCCGTGATCATCGGTGGTCAGCGCAGCAGGTGGGTGCGGGCGTACTGCAGAGATTCGGCCAGCAGCGCCTCGCGCTCGTGTGCCGAGCGAGCCTGCGAAGTGCTCACCTCCAGCACCACGTGACCGGCAAAGTCGCCGGTCGCCAGCATCTGGCACACCTCAGCGGTGGGCTGGTTGCCTTGCCCGGGCGCCAGATGCTCGTCGGCCGGCAACCCGCTGCCGTCGCACAGGTGCAGGTGCACCAGGCCCGAGCCCATCTGCCGGGCCATCTCCAGCGCGTCGGTGCCGGCGGTTGCGGTGTGCGATAAGTCCAGG
>CAZPZQ010000024.1:493-20152 GCA_964590745.1 uncultured Mycobacterium sp.
TGTAGTGCGCGTGGTTGCCGTCCAGCGGATTGTACGACGGCGCGAACGCTGAGATCGCCGGGCCGGGGCCGCCGCCCCGGCGGCGCATCCGTTCGCGGGACTGTCCGGCGCCGAAGAACCGGTCGGCCCGGAACGGGAACATGTTCTCCACCGCCACCAGCACACCGCTGTTGGCCTCCAGGGCGGCCACCTGCTCGCGGAACCCCTCGGCGTAGCGGCGCTGCCAGCGAAACGGCGGATGCACCACCACGGTCTGCGCTCCCAGCTGTTGGGCGGCACGGACGCTGCGGTTCAGCTTGTGCACCGGGTTGGCGCCCCAGACCCGCTGGGAGATCAGCAGACAGGGCGCATGCACCGACAACACCGGCACCCGGTAGCGGCGCGACAACCGCTGCACCGCGTCGATGTCCTGGCTGACCGCCTCGCCCCACACCATCAACTCCACGCCGTCGTAGCCCAGCCGATCGGCGTACTCGAAAGCCGCCTCGGTCCGCAACGGATAAACCGAGGCCGTCGACAGGCCGACCTTGATGGCTGGGCGCACGATCTCGGCGTGCCCGATTAATTCGCGTGCAACGCCAGCGGCCCGAGCGTGATCAGTAAGCCCACCGCCACCGCGATCAGGGTGCTGCCGACGTCGACGGTGCGACGGACCGCCTGCACCGCGGCCACCAGCCCGAGGGTGACCAGCACGGTGAGTACCAGGGCCACGATGTTGTTCCAGCGCCACAACTGATCGAAGGCGATGAACAACCCAGCTCCGAAAATCACCGCCAGGATCGACTGCAGCACAATCAGTCCGCCGCTCCACAGCTCGGCCCAGCGGCTGCGCTCCGCGGCATGCTCATCAGCGAGGTCGGTGTCGATATCGGCGTCGTCGGCGGCGGCAGAGTCGGCGGCATAGTCGTCGGCATAGTCGTCGGCATACTCGTCGATAGCGTCCGGCGGCGGCTCTGCGAGATCGAGCGGCCCGGCGTCGTCCCGGTCATCGAGGAGCGCCACCGCTTCGCCCGCCGAGTCATCGCCGCCGCGCCGGCGGTGAAAGATCTTGAGCGGGCCGCGCAGGTAGGAGCGCACGACGCCGGTGCCGTCGGCCGGCACGTCGGTCCAGTCGGCTTCGTCAACGTCGGTGTCCAACACGTCCACCGCAGCAGGAACGTCGTTGTCGATCGGGTCGGGGCTCATCTGCTCAGCGTCCAACCCCGGTGCCGAGCGGCGGGCGTCCTGACCGTTTCCGGCCTCGGCCAGCTCGGATCGACCGGCCGGGCGGGGGTAGTGACTGTGCTCTGGGCCCGAACCCGGCGGGGACTGCGGGCTGACTTTGGGCCAACGCCGCTCCGGTGCCGACCAGTCGGCGGGCTGGTCGCTCGGCGGCCGGCGGTCGGTCGACTCGTCGCCGGCCGGTTCGGCGACGGCGTCGGCTGCTTCGGTGGGCTGGGCCGGCGGTGCCGAGGCGTCGGCCTCCGGTTTCACATCGTCGTCGCGGATAACCGGGATCTCGCCGGTCAGCTCGGCGACCGTCACGGCGTCGCTGTTGCCGCGCCGGCGTCGCCGACGTCCGGTGACCGGCGGCGAACCGATAGTGCCGTGCCTGGCCAGCAGCTCGGCCACCGAGATCGGCCGAGTTTCGGCGTCTCGAGTCTCACGGTGTGGTCCGGTCATCGCGTGTCGCCTCTCGATCGGTCTGCCGCATTCCGATCAACGATCAAGCTTCCAGGATCTCGCATCGCGGCGCTCACAGACGAGGTTTCCAGCAATGCGGTGCCATCGACCTGGCTGTCCAACCGACGCAAGATCAGTCCCTCGCGCAACGCCCACGGGCAAATCTGCACGGTTTCGATCGACAGCGCTCGCATGCTCGCCTCCGCCACCAAAGCGCCCGCCACGATTTGCGGCGCCCGCTCGGCGCTCACCCCTTCCAGCTCGGCACGATCGGCCGTGGTCATCCTAGAGATGAATGCTATGAGCTGTCTGAGGCCGGTCGCGGTCAACGTCCGCTTGACCCGCGGCCCGGCGGCCGACGGCGCCGCGCCGGTGAGCCGCGCCAGCGAACGAAAAGTCTTCGAGCTGGCAACGGCTAGATCCGGTCGGCCGGCATCGAGTACGGTGACGGCGGCTTCGGCCAACTCGGTGTCCAGCCAGTCCCGCAGCATGGCCACCCGGCGCCGACCGGGCGGGTCGTCGGCCAGCCACTCCCGGGTCAGCCGACCGGCACCGAGCTGTAATGACAGCGCCACGTCCGGTTCTTCGTCGACGCCGTTGCACAGCTCCAGTGAGCCGCCACCGATGTCGATATTGATGATCCGACCCGCGCTCCAGCCGAACCACCGGCGCACCGCGAGGAAGGTCAACCGCGACTCGTCCTCACCGGCCAGCACCTGCAGGTCGACCCCGGTTTCGGCATGCACCCGGGACAGCACATCCTCGGAGTTGGAGGCGTCGCGCACCGCTGAGGTGGCGAAGGCCATCAACTCCGCGCAGCCTGAACTCCCGGCGATCTTGGCGAACTCGTCAATGGTCGACAGCAGCTTGTCAGCGCCGCGCCGGGTGATCTTGCCGGAGCTGTCGGTGGCTTCGGCCAGCCGCAACGTCGCCTTGGTCGAACTCATCGGGGTGGGATGCCCGCCCCGGTGGGCGTCGACCACCAGCAGATGGATCGTGTTACTGCCCACGTCCAGCACGCCCAATCGCACGAGAGACAACTTAATCGGACCCGACGACCGGGAAAAACCACGGCGGGCGCTTTTGTAGAAACATTGGTCTAGCGTGGAATTCCGTGACACCCGCACATCGGGCCGATACCGGCGGTCATCCCGGTGAAGTCGAGCCGGACTTTCCCCGCGAATGGGTGGAGTTCTACGACCCGGACAACGCCGAGCACCTGATCGCCGCCGACCTGACCTGGCTGCTTTCCCACTGGACCTGCGTGTTCGGCACCCCGGCCTGCCGCGGCATCGTGGCCGGCCGGCCCGACGACGGGTGTTGTTCGCACGGCGCGTTTTTGTCCGACGACGACGACCGCGCCCGCCTCGACGCCGCGGTGGCACAGCTCACCGACGACGACTGGCAGTTCCGGGATAAGGGCATGGGCGCCAAGGGCTATCTGGAGGTCGACGACAACGACGGCGAAGAACAGCTGCGGACCCGCACCCACAAGGGTGGGTGCATCTTTTTGAACCGGCCCGGTTTTGCCGGCGGCGCCGGCTGCGCGTTGCACATCAAAGCCGTCCGGCTGGGGGTGCACCCGATGACGATGAAGCCCGATGTGTGCTGGCAGCTGCCGATCCGGCGCAGCCAGGAGTGGGTGACCCGGCCGGACGGCAGCGAGATCCTCAAGACCACCATCACCGAGTTCGACCGGCGATCCTGGGGGCCCGGCGGCGAAGACCTGCACTGGTTCTGCACCCGGGACCCGGCGGCTCATGTCGGCGCCAAACAGGTCTGGCAGAGCATGGCCGCCGAGCTGACCGAGATGCTGGGCGAGAAGGCCTACGCCGAACTCGCCGCCATCTGCCAGCGCCGCAACGAGCAGGGCTTGGTCGCAGTGCACCCGGCGACCCGAGCGGCGAAATAAGTCTGCCCGGATGAGCCCGCTGTCCAAGGCGAGCATGGACACAATTTCCAGCAACGTTCACGGGGGTGAGGGCAACCGGCCGCCAAGTCCGATCCCAGGTTCGGATCAAACCACACGGCAAGCTAGGAATACCGCTGCCACCAAGGTTTGCCGGAGCCGAAACGGCCGATCAAACCGAACGCAGGCGAACCGGGGCAACGGACGCCTGCTGCGCCGGTCGAAGCGGCCAGCCGTGCCTGCCGGTTCCGAACAGCGCAGCGCGTCGAGCAACACCGCGGTCGGCGACGACCTGACGGTTGCGTCTGCGGGTTGACGTCGCCGAGGGTCGGCTCGCCGCTGTCGATTGCCGGTGTGAACCCGTCGCCAATCGGCGGATCACCCTGCGTAGCACACGGCAATCCGGCTAGAGTGGCTTCAATGCTGCGGGCACGCCGGCGCGCATCGCACAACACAACCGTGTACTGCGCAAAATCTAACCATGTGCGTCTCGCCCGAAGGTGTCTCAAGATGACACATCCATAACATCCGATCTGCAGCGCAATATCGTGCAAGCAGTGCGGAAAGGACATCGTCAGCGGGTTCGAGTTCCAGCGCAATGACAATGCACAGGACGAATCGAAGATGATAGGGGTAGCGGGTAGCGACTGGCTGGGGGCGCAACAGGCCAGGACGGAGTTCCTGACATCCGGATCCGTCGCGGATGGCGCCGTCGGGCTGGACGTGCTCAATTCCTGGCGGAGGTCGAAGGCGTCCAGCGTGGGCCCGGATCGACTCCTGGACCAGTGTGCGCGCGACGTCGATGCCGACACGCCGCTGACCCGGGCAGCCGCGGCGGTGCTGCAGCGCCTGGCCGACGACATGGGCCAGCACGCCCTCGGTATCGTCCTAACGTCGACGGACGGGGTTGTGCTCGACCGTATCGTCACTGACCGAGCGCTGTTGGACACCCTCGACGAGGTGCAGCTGGCGCGGGGCTACAGCTACGCCGAACAGGTCACCGGCACCAACGGCATCGGTACGAGTCTGGAAGCCGGCAGAGCCACTTTCATCAGGGGCGGCGAACACTACGTCGGCGTCTTGACCAGCCTGGCGTGCGCAGGAACCCCGATCCGTGATCCGGTCACCCGCAGGGTGATCGGCGTCGTCAACCTGACCTCGTGGGCAAGCGAATCGGACCCCTTGCAGTTCGCCTTGGCCAAGAACGTCGGCGTGCAAATTGAAGATCGGCTCAGCGCACTCAAGTCCGAGGGCACAGCCATGCTGTTGGAGGCATACCACCGGCAGACTCGCCGCCACCCCGGCCGCGTGCTGGCCATCGGCGGTGACCTGGTGTTGATGAATCCGCTGCTGCGCCAGTCCGTAGAGCCAGCCGACCAGGCAGCGTTGCTCGACATCGTTACGGAGTTGCTGGAGATCACCGGGGCTTCCGCGGCCTACCCCATCTTGCCGAGCGGCGGCGCGCTGCGGATCTCCACTCTGGAGCGGACCGACGCAGGGGGCAGGGCCGGTGGTGTCTTTCTTGTGCAGACCCAATCCCGGCACGAACAAAGCGCCGCTCCGGTTGTCCCCCTCTGCATTCCCGGTCTCGCAGGGCGTAGCTGCTCGTGGCAGCATTGTGTTCACGAGATGGAAAGGCACTGCCGTGACCGCAGCTGGGTGATAGTCACGGGAGAACGTGGAGCGGGGCGGGCTAGACTCGCGCAGGCGGTCGCACGGTACGTCGCGCCGAAGCGAACTCTTGGAGTGTTTCGACCAGCCGGATACGGCAGCGCAGACGATTTCGTGACTGAAATCCAATCTCGCACTGACAGTGATGATTTCGCCGTTGTACTCGCCGACATCGACGACCTGCCGGACTACGCTCTGGAGAGTCTGGCCACCGTCCTGCAAGCCCGCGCCGGGTCTGGCTGGATCGCCGCAACGACCGGTCAGGGGCGCTCGCCCGCGGTGGATACGTTTGTCACGCCGTTCTTCGCCCACACCGTCGTCGTCCCACCACTGCGGCACCGACCCGATGACATTGTCGAATTGGTACCAATGCTGCTGCGGGAGTTGACAAGCGGAGCCGATGTTCAGCTCGCTCCCGAGGCTCTCCGTCAGCTCACCAAGCTGCCGTGGCCCGGTAACGTTGCACAGTTGCGCAGGGTGTTGGCTGAAGCCGTTGCCGCGCAGCGCTCCGGGACGATCGGCCTGGACAAGCTGCCGGCCGAATGCCGCGCACTCGCCCGTCGGAAGCTGACCCCTCTGGAAGCACTGGAGCGGGACGCGATCGTGCAAAGCCTACTGGAGAACGACAACGACAAAGCTGCTGCGGCGAAGGCGCTGGGCATGTCACGCGCGACGATCTACCGCAAGATCAAACAGTTCGGCATTTCGTGACCGCGCGCCACCCTACCCCGCGTGGGTTCTCCGGGGAGTCACGGGATGAGGATCGCACGGCCGCGGACCCGGCCCGCTTCGAGGTCATCAAGGGCCTGCTGGAAGTCGTCCAGCGGGTATTTGGCGGTGTGCAGGGCGACCTTGCCTTGGGCCGCCAACGTCATTAGTTCTCGCAGGTCGTTGTAGGACCCAACCAGGTTCCCGATGAAGTTGATCTCTGCGGAGATGATGTCGATGGTCGGCACATCGATGTTCTCACCGTAGCCGATGACGTAATAGTTTCCGGCGCGGCGAAGCATTGCGACGCCCTCCTTGGTTGCCCCGCCCTCACCGACGAAGTCGAGAACGGCCTCCGCTCCGTGGCCGCCGGTGAGATCGAGGACCTGCTCGACGTGGGTTCCGTCGGCGACAACGCCGTGGTCTGCGCCGACCCCGACGGCCAATTCCACCGCGGCGGGATTGCGGTCGATGACAACGATTGTCACGCCAGAAATGGCCTTGAGTACCTGGATCCCGATGTGGCCCAACCCGCCGGCGCCGATGACGGCACAGATGTCGCCGGGGCGACTGGTTCGTGCGACCTTAGCGGCGGCATGGTAGGCGGTCAGACCGGCGTCGGCGAGCGCGGCCACGTCGGCGGGTTCGAGCGAGTCGTCGATCTTCACGACACTGCGGGCGGTTGTCCGCAGGTATTCCGCGTAACCGCCATCGGTGTCGATACCCGGAAACCGGCTGTTGTCGCAGTGAACGTCGTCACCGGATCGGCAAGCTCGACACAGCCCGCAGGTGATCAGCGGGTGCATGATCACCTTGTCGCCCACCGCGACATTGGTCACCACGTCACCGATCGCGTGCACCCAGCCGGCGTTCTCATGGCCGATGGTGTACGGCAACTCAACGCCTGTCTTCGGCTCCCACTGCCCTTCCAGGATGTGCAGGTCGGTGCGGCACACGCCCGCGCCGCCGATTCGGACGATGACGTCGAGCGGTCCCTCAACTTTCGGCTCGGGAACATCCCTCAGTTGCATCGGGGCGTGGTATCCGACCACCTGGACGGCTTTCATTCATCTCTCACTTTCTCTCGTGATCGGCATCAACAAGGACGCGACTGTTCGGACACATGCTCAGCCCGAGGGCAACGCGGCAGCGCAACAACTCCGCCTTCGCCGGGCCATCGGGCAAGTCACGCAAGGTGAGGCGCCTGATGATGCTGAAACTCAACGGCTCGCGTTGCAGCAGCGCAGACAGGCAATGGTCGACCGCGATGGCGTACGCCTTGCGCAGATCCACCGCTCGCCGCCCGTCCAGTTTTTTGCTCATCGCCGATCGACCCGCGCGACGCCGGCCGGAATCCACCACGGACGCCACGCCGACGGCGCTGCCTTCCTCATACATCGATAGCCTCCGGGTAGCTGCACAGCGTGGACCTTGCATCGTCGGATCCGCCACGAACATAAGGCCACCGTCGCGGTGAATCGAGTCACCGTCTCAAACCGAGACGTATGTCCGGCTGCGCCGGGGTATGTCTCAGAGTGAGACGTAAAAGCGTGATATCGCTCGGTTGTATGGCTGGAGGGTTCGGGTTCGTCGGCGTAAGCCGGCCGACCGGTGCCGGTGACTAGGTGTCTTACAAGTACAGGAGGAACTTCAACCATGCCTGCGCGACCGCCGCTACCTTTTGACTTCTTGCCGAAGGTGCCGGCCTTCACGGTCACAAGCAAAGACATCTCCGACGGCCAACCGATGCCGAAAGCCCAGGCTTCGGACCGACTGGGCGCCGGCGGCGAAGACCGCTCCCCCCAACTCTCCTGGTCCGGATTTCCTCCGGAAACGAAGAGCTTCGCCATAACCTGCTACGACCCCGATGCGCCGACGCAGAGCGGGTTCTGGCACTGGGCCGTCGCCGACATCCCCGCCGGTGTGACTGAGCTTGCCAGCGGAGCAAGCCGCCTGGGAAGCCGGGAAGTCGCTGGAGGCGGTGTCGCCCTGGCCAACGACGCCAGCGTCCCCGGCTACATCGGTGCGGCACCGCCGGCCGGGCACGGTCCGCATCGCTACATCTTCACCGTGCATGCGGTCGACACCGAGAAACTGGCACTGCCCGCCGATGCGACTCCAGCGTTCCTGGGCTTCAACCTGTTCAGCCACACGCTAGCCCGCGGGCTGATCATCGCCACCTACGAGCAATAACGATGACCGGCACGAACGAAGGTAATTGACCATGGCAGTTCAAAAGGAGCTGCTGTTCCAGGCTCTGCTCCCGGCCGAGGCGGCGACCCTGGTGGCCGTGATGACCAGAATCGTCCCACATGCCAATCCGGAACTCCGCGAAGTGGTTTGGTATACCGCTTTGGCCTACGATGCTCGACTGGCAACCGATCACAAACTCCGGACCGGGGTACGGGAGCAGCTCCGGGAGCTAGAGATGCAGGCGGTTGCCCAGGGAGCGGCATCGTTTGCCGGCGCGGAGCCGGAACTGCAGCAGACGTTGCTGGAGGCGATCGAGGACACCAGTCTGTTTCAACAACTGGTATACGCGGTGGTCTCGGATTTCTATAACCGCCATGTCGTCTGGGAGGCGCTGGGCTACCCGGGGTTGGCACAGCGCGACGGGCAAGGCTATATCAACCGCGGCTACGACGTTCTGGACTGGAGTGAATCCACGGTGTGACCGACCCTCGCGACCACATCAGAACGCTCTGCAGCAGGCCGGTTAGCGACGTATCTGATCGAACCAGAAGAAAGGTGCCAGATGGCTAGGTCGGCAGTCAAAGTGCCGCTGCGCGAAGAAGCCGAGGTTGTCGTTATCGGAACCGGAGCCGGCGGCGGCAACGTCATCCGTGAGCTTTGTCTCTCCGGGGTGCGCGTGGTCGCCCTAGAAGCCGGACCGCACTTGGACGCGGACAAGGACTTCGAAGAAGACGAAGTGGCCATGTTCCACAAGCTGACCTGGCTTGACGAGGTCGGCGCGACCGGGCCGGACGTCAGCGGGTCGGTGGCCTGGATCTGCAAGACGGTGGGCGGCTCGACAACACACTGGGCTGGCGCAGCACTTCGCATGCAACCCCATGAGTTCAAGGCCAAGAGCACCTACGGCGACATCAAGGGCGCTGACCTGGTCGATTGGCCCATCGACTACGAAACCCTGCTCCCCTACTACGAAAAGGCCGAACATCTGCTCGGTGTGAGTGGCCGCGTCATGCCGTTCTTCAAGGGCAACACCAACTTTTTGGCTCTCAAGCGAGGTGCCGACGCCCTCGGGATCGATGCCCACCCCGGGTACATGGCGATCAACAGTCAGGATCGCGATGGCCGCGGCATGTGCACTCAGCGCGGCTACTGCTTCCAGGGGTGCCGCAACGAAGCCAAGTGGAGCAGCCTGTTCGAGGCCATCCGCAAAGCGCAGGCGACCGGCTGGCTCGACTTACGCCCCAACTGCCAAGCGCTCTCGATCTCGACTGACAAGACGGGCCGCGCCACCGGTGTGGTCTACGCCGACCCCGATGGGCGCATCGTCGAGCAGAGGGCTCAGAACGTGGTGCTGGCCGCCAACAGCATCCAGACGCCCCGGCTGCTGCTCAACTCCGCCACATCACGATTCCCGAACGGCCTGGCCAACGGCAGCGGAACGGTCGGCCGCCACTACATGCAGCACCTGACGGCCTCCAGCTATGCGAAGTTCCCCGAACCGGTGCACGCCTACAAGGGCATCACCATGATGGGCATGGTCGACGCGTTCCACGACAACCGGCCGGAGGACCGCGGCTTCGTCGGCGGGTTTCATCTGGAAACCATCTTTTTGGGGCCGGTCTTCACCGCCGTTTTCGTCAGCCCCGGCCCGTTGACATCCAAACGGGGCAGCCGCGCGATCTGGGGCCAACCGCTCACCGAGATGATGGAGGCGTACACGCACCTGGCGGGGCTGTGGATCGTCGGCGAAGACATGCCCCAGCCGGACAACCGGGTGACCGTGCATCCACATCGCAAGGATCAACACGGCATGCCGATACCGGTTGTCAACGTGACCGACCACCCCAATGACACCGCGATGCGTGAATACGCGTGGGCCAAAGCCAGGGCGATCTACGAGGCCGCGGGTGCGACCAAGGTGTGGGACACTCCGCCGTACCCGGCGACGCACAATCTGGGCACCTGCCGGATGGGCACCGATCCGGCGACCTCGGTAGTCAACAAGTTCGGGCAGGCCCATGAGGTGCCCAACCTCTTCGTTGCCGACGGCAGCGTATTCCCGACCAGCGGATCGGAGAACCCCACCCTCACCATCAGCGCGCTGGCCATCCGCCAAGCCGAGTACATCATGGCCCGAATGGCCGAGGAAGAAGTCGACGAGCAGGAGATGACCACGGCCGGTTCATCCTGAACCAGCCGTGACGCGAAGGGCGACAACGTCCACGAGCCGATATCAGTCACCACAGAAGGGGGGTTTGACCCTATGACGATCGCCGCTACCAGTGTCTCGCATGTTCGCCTGACCGTCACCGATATCAAACGGTCTCGCACCTTCTACGAAAGTGTCTTCGGATGGCCGGTCGCAATCGAACTCGCCGATGACGCCGACGAGACTACTCGCAAACAGTTCGAGTGGCTCGACAATGGCGTCGTCTATGACCTGGGCGGTACGCTGATCGGCTTGCGCCCGGTTGCCGCAGACTCGTTCGACGAGAACCGCGTCGGTCTGGACCACCTCGCGTTGAACACGGCCAGCAGAGACGAATTAGACGTGGCCGCCGCACATCTGGATGCACTTGGGGTGAGCCATGAGCCGGTCAAGGACATCGGGCTGATGTACATCCTGGAGTTTCGCGACCCGGACAACATCGCATTGGAACTCGTTGCGCCGCGGTAGCGCCCCCGCCGGTGGCGCGACACCGGAGCTTTCATCCACTCCGCCAACGGTTGCCGCCGCCCTCACGAAACCCGCGGGAGGCAGTCTTGCCGCGGGATGATCAGACCACATTGCCCGGCGGTCGCTAACCCCAGGAGGACGTCTATGGACGCAGTCGACGATCCCGGTCCGAAGGCCGAGACCTACAATCCTTGGACGGTAGTCGACCTGGTCTTCAAACACCTGACCGACCAAGGTTTTCAGCCGGTGCTTGGCCACGACAACCCGGCAACCGCCGCGGCGGCACTGTTACAAGCGCTCGGAATCGCTCCCTCGGCGGCGCCGTATGCTCGGGCCATCCGGCGCCGCGATGACGAGTTGGCCGCGCTGCGCGCCAAATTCCTTCCGGAGAGCTGATTCGGCGCTACGGCGTCGCCCTGCAGTCGCGGGTGACCGTGGATCCTGCGTCGACGCAGGCCTTCAGCGACTTTTACCAGCCACACCACGGCGGCGTCCGCTTCGGAGACGCTGCCTAGCATCTGCTTTGCCCGCCCGGCAAGAGCATCGATTTTGGCCAGTGCGTGGTTTATGCAGTCGAGTCCGCCGGGGTTCAGGGAGTTAGTCGCGGTTCCTCCGTGCGTTCAGATTGCCGCAGCGGCGGCATGCCATGCAGTTGAACTGAGCCCGCAGCGATCTCACGCCGGGCCAAACCGTCACCATCGAAAACTGCCATAGCCTCAAGTGACCGGGCGCGGTGACCGGGCCTCGGTGATCAGCTCCGCCATCCCGGCAAGCGCCATTCCCTGCGGGCCGGCAACCGCGGCGGTGGCGGCAGCGATGTCGCCGACGGCAAGTCGGGCCGCCGCGTCTTGCAGCGTCGCGGCGGCCTGCGCGTACAGCGCGGCACCCATACTGATGCGTCTGACCCCGGCTCGCTGCAGTTCCGCGACAGTGACGACCCCGGCGCGGGTTCCGCGTACGACATTGACCGGCTTGGGCGTAACCGCTTCGACAATGGCTCGCACGACCGTCAAGTCCGGCGGGTTCGGGGCGTAGAGCACATCAGCGCCGGCCTCAGCAAAAGCGGTCAGACGCCGAATGGTGTCATCGACGTCGTCCCGGCCGTGCAGGAAATTATCGGCACGTGCGGTCAGCACAATCCGCCCGCGAGCCGCATCGGCCGCCGCCCGCACCCTCTGCACCGCGGCGTCGAAGCACCGGATCGGTGTCGACGGATCGCCGGTGGTGTCCTGGATTCCGATACCGGATAGGCCGGCGTCAATGGCCGCCTGCACGGTCACCGTCACATCCTCGGGTGTCCGACCGTAACCGTCTTCGAAGTCGCCGTTGATCGGCAGACCGCTAACCTCAGCCAGCAACCGCGCATGCGCGAGGTGATCGGCACGGCTGACCGCGTGACGGCCGTCGGGTCGGCCTAGGGTTGCCGCCAGCGCAGCCGAACTGGTCCCCAACGCCGGGAAACCGGCCTTTTTCAAGATGAGTGCCGACAGGCCGTCCCAAGCGTTGGGTAGCACAAAGCCACCCGGGCGGTTATGCAACGCCATGAACGCCTCGTAACGGATCGAAGCCGCGGCGCTAGTTTCTGCAGTCGGCATGCGTCACATCCCGTCCCCCGACCAACGGTTGGCCCGCGACAGGCTCGGCGCCGTGCCGCTCCAACTCGCCCCCGCGGCACCGGGTCCGGCGACAATCGACGAACCGTCCACCTTGGAACCGTTGCGCACCGGTGGTCGCCGGTCGGCGACGGGTTCACCGACGATCACCGTGCCGACCGTCTTCGATCCGGCTGAGACACTGCTGGCCTCGATATCGATGAGTCGCTGCCCGCCCGACGTGGCCCAGGTATCCGTGGCGCGCTCCCTACCGGCTATCAGCGCCACCGCGTACTCACGCAGTGTGCGTTGTTCATCCGCGTCGAACAGCCGCTGGGCGGCGAGATTGGTCAGGGACACCATTTCACCGAACGCCAGGACCGCCTTGCCCGCCGAGCGCGCGACCGTCGCCAGGTAGGCATCCAAGACAGCACGCTCCGCGTGGGAGTAGTCGAGCATCAGATTCCGACCGATATCCTTGGCTGCCTTCTTGACCACCGTTTTGAACAGCGGGTTCCACATGTCTGACATTGTCGTGATGTCAACGACGCCGGCTAGCCGCCCGGTAGCCGGGTCCAGGATCGGCGCACCCGCGCAGCCGAAGAGATGCAGGTTCTCGCTGTAGTGCTCCGGCCCGACCACGCTGACGAGTTGTCCGGCCGCGAATGCGGTGCCGATCCCATTGGTACCCATGGTTGATTCGGCGTAGTCGAATCCCGGCGCGAGGTCCACGCGGTCCAGCAGTCGGGTCAGCTGCCTCGAACCGCCGAGCCGCTGCACGACCCGCGCTTCTGCATCAATCAGGACGATGACCAGGGGGAGGTCTTCCGCGTCGGCTTCAAGCTCGTGCAGCACCGGCGCGGCACAACGCACCAGCAGTGAGTCGGCGTCGGTGTTGGTGTCGTGCACACTGCGGGCGGCGGACGGGTCCACACCCGCCGACCTACTGCGCTGCCAGGACTGCATCAGCAGGTCGGGAAGCTCCACGCCGGGTGGATCACGGCATTCGAGAAAGGACACGCGTGCGGCTGCCGCGGATAGGGTTCGGTCCAAGGCACCGACCATCGCAACCTCCAAACTTACCGCCGTCATTGGTCCGTTAGATGATGCTATTTTGTTGAGGCTTATGGTGTTTCAGCGTTTTCAGCGCCTCAGTGACCGTCGGATGCGCGGCGAGCCGTACCGGCGTCCTATCAGGCCGCCACCTCGATCAGGCCCAGCTGCCGCAACGCGGTCACCCCGTCCTCCAAGCCGATCTCCTCGGTGATCAATCCGTCGACCACCTTGAGCACCGTTATGCCGCCCCACCGGGCGGCTCGGCCCGTTCCTGCGGGCAGCGCACCATTCCGCAGGTCGGCGAACGCTGTGCCAGTGTGCGTTCCTCCGCCAAACCACTGCCCGACGACGTAGTCGCCCTCGGCGATCAGATCGGCGACCGCGGCGAAACCGAGGTCCGGGAAGGCGGACCGGAACCTCGCTGCGAAGGCTCGGACCTGCTCGCGGCCGTGGCAGGGCGGGTGCAGCGAATAGTCGAATCGGATGTCCGGTGCCGCCAGTTCGTCGATGACCGTCGGATTAAACTCGCTACCCCAGAACTCGGTGAACCACCGCTCGACGACGGCCTTGTTTTTCGTCGCGTTCTTCTCCGCGTTGTCCGCCGACACCACCTGTTCTCCTTCGCCGGTAAACGGATCGGCCTCGTCTGATCAGGACGTGACGGGCCCCAGACCGAGCGATTGCGGGGCGTTGGCATCCGGCGATGGCTGCGGGATACCGTCATCCAGCGGTCCGAACTCCGTCATAAGGGCGGGGCTGCCGCCCCACGGCGTCTTCTCCTCAGCCACCAGCGTGTTGGTGGTCAACAGCAGGCCGGCCACCGAGGCGCCGTTTTGCAGGGCCGAACGCACCACGCGCAGCGGATCGATGATGCCGAACTCGATCATGTTGCCGTAGCGCCCCTTCAGAGCGTCGAACCCGTCATCGGCGCCGAGGCGGCGGGTGTGTTCGACGACCTCGTCGGGGTCATAGCCGGCATTGGCTGCGATCAGCGACGCCGGTGCGCTCAGGGTGCGGCGCACGATGTCGACCCCGGTGGCGTAGTCGTCGCTCAGCTCAAGCCCGTCCAAGGCAGGCCCGGCGTGCAACAGGGCCGCTCCACCGCCGGCGACCACCCCTTCCGCCATCGCTGCGCGGGTTGCCGATAACGCATCTTCGACCCGGTGCTGCAGCTCTTTCAGCTCGGCGGGTGTCGGGGCGCCGACCTTGATCACCGCGACCTTCCCGGACAGCGCCCCGATTCGCTCGGTGAGCACGTCGACGTCGCGGCCGTAGGTTGCCCGCTCGCGCTCGGCGCGAAGTTGGGTGAGCCGGAATTCGATCGCGCCCGCCGCGGCCCCGCCGACGATGGTGGTGTTCTCCCCGGTAACCCGCACCTGGGCCGCGCGACCCAGTTGCTCGACGGTCATCGTCTCCAGGGTGAATCCGGAGTGGCGACTGTACACCTCACCGCCGGTGAGAGCCGCGATGTCCTCCAGTTTCTGCAACCGCAGATCACCGAAGCCGGGTGCGCGCACCGCGACACACGAGAAGAGGTTGTTGACGTGGTTGTGCACCAGCATGCTCAGCGCGGAACCTTCCAGGCTCTCCGCGACGATGACCAGCGGTCGCCGCGGAGCCCGCATGATCTTGTCCAGCAGCGGCATAATTTCTTGCACTTTGGCGATCTTCTCGCTGCAGAGCAGAATGTAGGGGTCGTCGAGGACCGCCTCCAGGCTCGCCGGGTCGGTGACCATGTACGGCGACAGGTACCCGTTGTCGAACTGAAAACCCTCGACGAAGGCCACGTCCATGCCGGGTTCGCTGTTTTCGTCCACGGTGACGATCCCAGCCGAGCCGACCGCGTGCAGCGCCTTGGCGATAGCAGCGCCCACGATGTCGTCGTCGTTCGCCGAAATCGATGCGACCCGAGTGTAGTCCTGCTCGGTTTGCACCGGGTGCGCGACCGACTTCAACTGCTCGACCAGTCGGCCCACCGCCAGATCGATGCCGCGCTTGATCAAAACCGGGTTACCGCCCTTGTCGATGGCCCGCATCCCCTCCCGGACAATGCCCTGGGCGATCACCGTGGCGGTGGTGGTGCCGTCGCCGACGATATCGTTGGTCTTGATCGCCGCCTCCTTGACCAGTTGCGCGCCCATGTCTTCGAACTGGTCCTTCAGATGGATCTCGCGCGCGATTGTCACCCCGTCATTGGTCACGGTGGGCGAGCCGGTGATGTTCTCCAGGATCACGTTGCGCCCCTTCGGGCCCAGCGTCGTCTTCACCGCGTCGGCGAGCTGGTCAACGCCGGACTTCAGCAGTTTGCGCGCGCCAGGCCCGAAGCGTAGCTCCTTGGACATCGCTCCTCCGAGTTCGTGTTTGAGTTGTGCGGTTTGGTGACCCCGGTCCGCCGCGGGTCCGTCGCGGCCGCGGCGAACCGGGACCCCGGGCCGTTGCCGGGCGCTGACGGGCGGCCGGCCCGGAAGCCGCCCCAGAGGGTTATTCGACCGCGGTCAGATCGAATCCGAGGTACTCGGCAGCATCTTCCGGATTGGCGAACACGATTGCGCGGTCGTCCAAGAACACCATCCGGCCGTAGTGGGTGGACATGTTCGCCTCCATCTCGGCCTGGTCGAACCAGCCCTCCTCGACACCCGCCGCGTCGTCGATGTCGGCGTAGACGACTTCGATCCGATCATGGCCGTCGACGCGGATCAGCGACGATTGCGGGCGGGTGACCGTAACACCCGGGTGCGAACGCATCACGTCGGCGATGATGTCGCCGACCTGATTGTTCATCAGGGTGAAGCCGCACGCATTGGAGGCTGTGGTGTCCGTCTTGTATTTCGTCGGTACCTTCCCCTTCAACGGGTTCGTCGCCGGTGTGCTCGTCGTCATTGGGTCAGCTCCTTCGGGGTTTCCAGGTCGAGTCGTGATAGGACGTCGGTGAACCGGCTCTTCGCGAGATCCAGGCCGTCTTCGAACCGCACCGGTTTCACCACCGGACGCGACCACAGCGGTTGCAGCCGGCGGGCCGCATCCAGGCAGCGCGGCACCCAGGTTGACAGCCACGACTGCATGAGTGCGCGGTTGTCCGCCGCGTATTCCTCGTCCTCGATCAGCAACCGAAGCATGGCGACCATGTAGCGCAGGTCGCGTCGTTCGAAGTCGAACTCCTCGGCGCTCATCAACGTCGGCGTCACGAAGTCACCGTGTTCGGCCGCTGCCTGCAGCACCAGCCGACTGCGGAACAGGTCGCCCACCAGCGGCTGGAACACCATGTTCGCCGCGAAGATCGCCTCTGCCCAGTCCTTGGTCGCGGTCAGCTGCTCGACGGTTTCCCGCACCCCCTGCCAGGCATTGTCGCCGTTCCAGGCCAGCAGATGCGCGGTGCCGTCGAACGATTCGATTTCCTCGGTGAGGGTCAGGTTGTACAGGGCCAGGTCTTGCGCCGCCCGCAGCAGGTGCATGCCGTTCACGGCAATGACGTTGTTGTGCATGTTCGTCGGGGCGCGACGCTGGTTCTGTACGAAGACGTGCATGCCCAACCCGTGGTCGACGTGCATCCACGCTCCGACGTGGTGCGCGACGAAGTCCACCCAGTTCGGATGCCACCGGCTGAAGGCTTTTGTCTCCCGCGCTGTTTCGATGTTCTGGTTGAGTTGCCGAACCACGTTCGCGATGGTTCGGTAGAAGGTCATCTCCCAGTTCTCGTTGGGGTCCCGGAAACGGTGCCATGCCAAAGCGCCCCAAGGGCTTTCGGTGGCGCCCGACCCGGGACCGCGCTCAGGCAGCGGAATGTCGGTGCCAGCCGCTTTCAGCGCCGTCCACTCCACCGGGTAGCCGCCCCGGCCATCGGCGAAGGAATACAGCCAGCCCTGGGCAAGGTGGTGGCGGGGGTCGGGCTGGACGTCAACGGTCACGTCCTCGTACTGGGTCTGCCGGCGCTTGGCCGGCTCGAAGTAGTTGTATTCTCGCGCATCGGAGTCCGCGAACTCTCGTGCGCCGGCCTCGGCGTCGGTGAACTCGAGCCGGGGAACGCTGCGTTCGAGCGCCGCGGTCATTGCGATGCTCCACGTCGGTCGTTGATGGTCATCGTCTGCTCCTTACCTGTTGGTTGGTGGTCCTCAGCTGTGTCTGGTGGTGATACCGGTCATGCCGGAAAATCGGTGTCTGCTACTCCGTCTCGCCGGTGGTGGTGAACTTGTCGTAGAAGATCCGGGCCTGGTCGACCCCGAGGGCGGGTAGGATATTCAGTGCCGCCTCCACCATCGGCGGCGGCCCGCACACGTAGCAGTCGTGGCCGGCCAGCGTTTCCTCGTTCCGCTCGACGACGTCGGTGATCAGCCCGGTCTCGCCGGTCCAGTCGCCGTCGCGGTCCGGTTCGGAAAGCGCCGGTATGTACCGGAAATCGGGGAGGGTCTGCTCCAGCGCCCGCAATTCGTCTTCGAAACACAGGCCGTCCGCGGAGCGAGCGCCGTAGTAGAAGCGCACCTTGCGGTCGATGCCCCGCTCGGCCATCGAACGCAGCACCGACAGTATCGGCGCTATGCCGGCGCCGCCGCCGACGAATGTCAGATCGGCGCCGGGTTTGTCACGCAGGGTGAACATCCCGTACGGACCCTTGATGTCGAGCTGATCGCCGGTGTCGAGTTTGTCCTGCAGGTGCCGGGAGAACAGCCCGTCCGGATAGATTTTGATGACGAACTCCAGCTGCCCGCTCTGCAAGGCAGAGATATTCGCCATCGAGAACGACCTGGTCTCCGCGGTGCCCGGTACCGAGATGTCGACGAACTGGCCGGGAAAGAACTTGAAGTCGTCGCAGTCGGTCAGGCGCAGCACCAGGTGGCACATGTCCGGGGTGATCAGTTCCTTGGACACCACCTCGGTGGTGGCCGCCCGCAGCGGCAGCCCCGACTTGATCATCTCCTCGTCATAATTGAGGAGCTCGATGGTCAGGTCGGAATAGGCGTGACACTTGCACAGCAGGACAAAGCCATCGTCCTTCTCGGAGTCCGGCAGGGCGAAGTTCGAATATTTGTCGTGGTCGACATCTTCGATTTCGCCTTCCAGCAGATAGCTTTTGCAGGCCGCGCACTGGCCCTCTTTGCAGCCGTGCATCAACATGATGCCCTGTTCGAACGCGGCGTCGAGAATCTTCTGGTCCTCGGTGACCTCGATTTCGACATCGACCGGTTCGAACCGGATCAGGTGTTTACGGGCCATCACTTTCCTTCCACCCGGACGCCCGGGACGGTGCCACTGCCGTCAGCGGCACCGCCCCAAGACATCTCGTCGCTAGGCGGTGCGGATCACCCCGGGCGCCTTGTTCTCGGCGAACCGCCCTGCCGGTCCGCCGGCACGGTAGTCCTCCGCCCACAACCTGCGTTCTTCGTCGGTCATCTTGTTGAGCGCGACGTTCGGGCTTGCCGCCGGTGGCGCCTTCCGAATGTCGTCCAACGTCCACATGTCCTTCGGATCGGTGCTCAGATGCGGCTGCGAGGTGCAGGTTTTGCCGTCTGCCCGCACATAGCCGGCGTTCACCATGAGGTCGGCGTTGTTCCAGCCGTCCCACAGCGTCTCCCATTCCCGATAACCCGAGAGTTTGCCCATGTTGGGTGTTTCACGACCGTTGTAGTCGGGCCGGAATGCGACCGCATCCGTCCAGTGACACGGCTCCGAGCAGTAAGTACGCCACTGCCCGTCGACCTGGTCGTAAACCATGTCCTCGCGAATCATGCAGGGCACCATGCAGGTCCAGCAGCGGTGCGGGTAGTAGTAGTTGACCGACTCGCCCTCGTACGCGATCGGCAGATTACCCCTCGGCTTGGACAGCCGGTTGTAGTTCTCCCACCACTCGCCGTACTTGTCGTACCAGCCCGGGTACTTGTATTCGAACCACTCGAAGTCTTCGTCGGTCATGCCGTCGATGCGCCAGTAGTTCCAGATCCAGCCGGTCGAGAAGAATTGTGCGGTCTCGTGGATGTACCCCTTGTTCCAGATCCGGTTCCAGGACTCTTCGATCCACTCGTGCGGTATCTTCAGACCGTATTTTTCCAACGGCACCAGATAGCTGCGGTAGTAGTCGTCGTAGATCCAGCGCCGCCACATCTCGGCGTAGCTCTCCCGGTCCTTCCGCCGGTCCGTGGTGCCGGATTCGCTGAAGGTGCCGATGGCGGCGTCAACGACGCAGTGGTTGTTCCACCAGG
>CAZPZQ010000025.1:0-20029 GCA_964590745.1 uncultured Mycobacterium sp.
CCGATCACGACCACGTAGTAGTAGTGCCTTTAGACTTCAACCATGAATCCTCACTTGGTTTTCCTTGACAGACCTGTCAGCCGATGAACCGGATGTCGTGGATGACCCCGCTGGAGAGCATCCAGATGTAGAAGTCGGTGAGCGCCAGCGTGCCCAGCGTGTACCAGGCGAACTGCATGTGTCGGCCGTTGAACCAGCTGATCTTCGACCAAAGCCAGTAGCGCACCGGATGTTTGGAAAAGTGAGTGAGCCGGCCACCGAAGATGTGGCGACAAGAATGACAGCCGCCGGTGTAGGCCCACAGCAGCGCCACGTTGGTGACCAGGATGATGTTGCCCAGACCGAACCCGAACCCGCCCGGGCCGGTGTCGGAGTGGAACGCCATGATGGCGTCGTAGGTGTTCAGCATCGTGATGGCAAGCGCAACGTAGAAGAAATAGCGATGGCTGTTCTGCAGGATCAGCGGGAATCGGGTCTCACCGGTGTAACCGGCTCGCGGCTCGGGCACCGCGCACGCCGCCGGTGACAACCAATATGCTCGGTAGTACGCCTTGCGGTAGTAGTAGCAAGTGAGCCGGAAAGCCAGCAAGAACGGCAGCGCCAGCATGCCCATCGGGATCCACCACGGCGCAGCGACCGGTAGCCACACCCCCAGGTGACTGGAGCCCGGCGCGCACGATTCCCAGATGCACGGCGAGTAGAACGGCGTCAGGTAATGGTATTTCTCCACCCAGTAGCCGCTGCCCCAGAACGCGCGGACGGTTGCGTACAGCACCCACGCGCTCAGGCCGATGTTGACCCGGGTCGGCGACAGCCACCAGCGGTCGCTGCGCAGTGTTCCGGCAGATATCCGTGCCCGGGCAGGGGAGAAGACGCCGGCGACAGTACGGTCCGCAGTGGGAGCGCTCATCTGGTGTGATCCTCTTCGGCTGGGTTCATCGGTGAGTCCTCACGCTAAACCACCCGGTGCGGGTAGCGGCAGTTAGGACCGGAACTGGCCGCCGAGACCTTCGTCGTCAACGTCACGCCAGAACTCCGTGTCGTATTCGGTGTCCGGGATCGGAATCTTCTCGCCGGTGTCCTGGCCGCCGTAACGTTCCAGGTCCAGCTCGCCCGCGTCGGCGTCGAGCAACTCGATGTCACTGAGGATGCGCTCGGCGTCCAACACGATGCGGCGCATACCGGGGGCGTCGCTGTATCGCGCTTTCAACGACGTCACGCAGCGCCGCAGACCGCCCACCAACTGGCGCAATTCGGCGAGTTCTGCCGCACCCGACACCTGACCTCCTCGCTCACGGCGCTACCGGTCACAGTACGTCACCCGATGCTGGGCATATCCGGAACCCAACGTGCGTGAGGCAGATCACCGAGCCGCGACGGCATCGCCGACCGCTGGGAATGCAAGCGCCCGGGACATGCCGGTGGCGTGTCCCGGGCGCTCGCTCTTCCCGCTAGCCGGGCGGCTCGCGATGGCCGGTGGAGTTACTTGGTGATCGCGATGCGCTGGGGCTGAGCGCCGGCGTAGGCGCCGGTCACCCGAACCGTCAGCACGCCGGCGTCATAAGACGCTGACACGGCGTCGCCGGTGACGTGCGCGGGCAAGGCGAACGCCCGACGAAACGAGCCGTAGCGCACCTCGCGCAGCGTACGTCCGTCGTTGGTCGGGTCCTCGCTGGCGTGCTCATCGCGGCGTTCACCCCGAATGACCAGATCCCCGCCGTTCAGCTCAACGGTGACATCCTTCTCGACGTCGACGCCGGCCAGCTCGAGCCGGATCACCGCGTCGTCGCCGTCTTTGGTGATTTCCGCTGCCGGGCTGAAACCACCCGGCACCGGAGCGAACCAGTCGTTCCATGTTGCGGGGCTGAAGAAGTCACGTACCCATCGGTCGGTAGGGAACGGCCGTGACCACAGTGTCAAGGTGCTCATTGGATCTCCTCATCGTCGGTTGCCTGTCGACCGGAACGGTCGCTACTCGGTTAAACTTGAGTGCACCACGCTAAAGTTCCGTTGGGCTGTTCGCTGTCGGCGAACCGAGCGCAGGACTGTGTGCAGTGGTTCAACAGCGCCGCCGACGGCGCGACGGTTCATCTGCCCGGGTCGAGCGGGGCCGACGCCCTACTGGTGGTGTCTCGCCCCGTACCCGCGCTCAGTGCTCTGGAGGACTCCACCTTCTTTGTCACGGTCGCCCACCAGCCGTGCAGCCGGGACCGCACCGGGCTGGGCGGTTAGGACCGGGTCGCCCGGCGGGCGGGTCGCCGCTGACACCGCGAGCCCACCGGGACGAGGGCGCACATACATCGCCCAGGTCAAGGCCAACGCCGCACAGTAGGCCAGCAGGAAAACCCAGTAAGCGGACGTTTCGCTGCCGCTGCTGGCATAGGACTGTCGCAGCGTCAGGTTGATGCCGACTCCGCCGAACGCGCCGACCGCGGTGGTGAAACCGATCAGGGCACCGGACCGGGACCGTGCCCAGTGCCGCCGTTGGGACTCGCTGAGATCCAGTGAGCGACTGCGTTGCTCAAAGACCGACGGGATCAGTTTCAGCACCGATCCATTGCCCATCCCGGCCAGGATGAACAGCGCGATGAAACCGGTGATGTAGAAGACCATGTTGGTCGCCGACACCGAACCGGGGGTGCGGTCGTCATAGGTGCTGGTCGCGACGAGCAGTCCGGCGGACAGGATCATTCCGGTGAACACCAGCAGCGTGACCTGACCGCCGCCGTGGCGGTCAGCCATCCGACCGCCGTAGATCCGGGACAACGCCCCCAGCAGCGGTCCGAGGAAGGCGATGCGGGCGGCATGCAGTGAGGCCTGCGCCGGAGTTTGGCCGCCCTCCACGAAGTTCACCTGCAGCACCTGCGCGAAGGCGAAGGCGAAGCCGATGAAGGAACCGAAGGCAGCGCAGTACAGCAAGGAGATCGTCCAGGTGTCGGGCACCGCGAGGATGGAGCGCACCGTGCCGACCTCCTCCATCCCGTGGTCGAGGTTGTCCATCCGCAATGCCGCGCCGACCCCGACGACCGCCAGCAGCACCAGATAGATGGCGCACACCCAGTAGGGCTGGCGGTTGCCGGCGGTGGCCAAGACAATCAGACCGACCAACTGGATCACCGCCACTCCGGTGTTGCCGATCCCACCACATAAGCCGAGCGCGAAGCCTTTGCGGCACTGCGGGTAGAACGCTTCGACGTTGGCCAGCGACGCGGCGTAGTTGCCGCCGCCGAGGCCGGTCAGGGCTGCGCACACGACGAATACCCACAGCGGCTGGCCGGGGTTGGCCAACAGCACCAGGGTGGCGGTGGTGGGCACCAACAGAATCAGCGACGAAAAGGTTGCCCAGTTGCGCCCGCCGAACTTGGCGGTGGCGATCACGTAGGGGACGCGCAGGCATCCGCCCACCAGGGTCGCGGTTGCGGCCAGCAGCAGCTTGTCGCCCTTGCTGAGGCCGTACACGGACTCGGGCATGAACAGCACCATCACCGACCACAGCGACCAGATGGAAAAGGCGATGTGCATGGTCGCCGTCGACCAGAAGAGGTTGCGACGGGCGATGGCGCCGTTGCCGTTCCCCCAAGCCACGGTGTCTTCTGGATCCCAGTCGGTGATCCGATGCGCACGCGCCAAGGAAGCCTCCTTTTTCGTCGAAGTCGCGGTCAAATGGAGCCTGGTTGGGTCAGAAATCCTGGTGGGTGACCGTCGTGCGAATATACAGATTTCGGCTGGCGGCTAGCGGTGTGAACGCTGAGAAAGCAAGCGCTTTCGCGGTGACGCTCGTCACGGTTGCTCGCACCGCCAGTTGCCTCGTTCACGTTACCGGTAGCCAGCTCGTCACAGCCTGGGCGACCTGGATGTAGATCGGGATCCCGATGGTGACGTTGTAGGAGAAGGTCAGCCCCAGCGATGCGGCCAGCGGCAGAGTCGGGCTGGCTTCGGGTATGGCCAACCGCTGGACTGCCGGCACCGCGATGTACGACGCGGCACCGCACAGCACGGCGAACAAGACGTAGTCGCCCGGCTGGAAGTGCGTCTGGGTGAGTTGGGCATAGCCGTGCATGACAGCAATCCCCACGGCGGCGAACAGGTTCGGCGCCAGCAAGCCGAAAGCCACAAAGCCACGGCCGGCGGCCTTCAGGTCTTTCAACTTGCGCGAGGCGGTCATCCCCATCTCCAGGAGAAACAGGCAGAGTATTCCTTGGAAGGCGGCCACGAAAACGACGTCGCCGTCATGCATGACGTGCTCGCCTTGCAGGCCGCCGACGAAGCCGATGGCGATGCCGCCGAACAGCAGATAAAGCCCCGGGTTGAGCAGCACCTCGCGCAGCAGCTTGGTGGTGAACAGGTTCGCCTTGGCGCGGCCCCCGTCGACGGGTTCGGGATGCTCGCGCAACTCCAGGGAGATCTCCAACTCCTCGACGACGGCCCGTTCGTGGTCGGTCTCGAGGCGGTGTCCGTGACCGGGTTGTGCCGCCGCGACAAGCTGACGCGTGGACCGCGGGTTGTAGTCCCGCTCGCCGGGCATGTTCCCGCCCGGGTCCATCCCGCGCTGCCGTAGCCGCGCCACCAGAAACAGTGCCACTAGACAACCGGGAATCTCCATGATCGCCAACATCACCGGCATGTAAGCGTCGAACGCTATGCCCAACGCGGCCAGGACGCCGACACAGGTTGCGAAAGTGCCCGCTGAGTCCGACGCGTAGTAGCCGGCGACGGTCGCCCGGTCGATTCGGCGCAGCGAGGTCAACCGACTCAGCAAGGCGTAGGCGAGTATTCCGATGGCGAAGTTGGTGAAGAAACCGAGCATCATAAAACCGGCAACCTTGGCGATGCTCGATGAGTCGATGTTCGCCAGCTCTTCGCCTCCGCGCCACCCGATCGCCAGCAGCAGATACAGCGTGAGGCCCTGATAGATGACATACGGAAACTCGAACTCCACCTTGAAGATCGGGATCAGGAAGCCGAGGTAGAAAAACAGCAGTAACGGCTTGAACAGGTTGTGGGTGAAGTTGATCCAGAAGTCATATAGCATGGTTGGCTCCCGTGGTCGGTGTCGATCGGGCTACTTGCTGCTGCTGCCCGACGACAGCTGGTGGGGGCAAAAGGTATTCGCTGCGATAGCGGCGAACTGCGCTGCTCCGTCCGTGGTGAATCCGGGGTTGGCGGTCTGGAGGTTGCGGAGGACCTCCAAACCGGACTTGCCGCTGTCGGCCATCCCGCACATCGCTTTGGCGGCGGCGATAGCCTGATCCGGGTCCTGGTAGCTGATGCCTGCGTTCTGCAGGGACGCCAGGAATGCGGGATTGTCGGCCGGCGGGTCGTCGACGCCGGGGTCGCTGTGCCCGGGCGCTGCAAGGGCGAGCATGGTGACGCAACCGAGTAATGTCAACAGCAGTTTCACGAGTCCTCGATTCGGGTTGGTATCCGCTGGGGTAGATGGAACGCCTTGCCGGGCGGCACTTTTCAGGGTGACGGCGATTTAGACAGGTGTACGGCATGCACGCCGGGCTTCTTGGACAACGCTGCGATCAGGTCATCAAGCCCGGCCTGATCGACGTTCCAGTGCTGCACCGCGTTCGGTTGCCGCTGCAATTGCGCGATGACCCGGTCAAGTTGGGCCGGCGCCTTGGTTGCCGTCGCCACGGCGGTGCGGCCGCGCACGCTACCCGCAGTGATAACGCGGGGGACCGAACCGACTAACGCGGTGCCGGCCGCACTCCCCAGTGCCATCGCGGGAAGCGGGCTGTGCCGGATGTCGGCGGCCAGCGCAGCCTCTGGCAACGCGGTGGCAGCCAGTCTGATCGCCGGGGTGGTCGCCGCCCAACTCGGTGGCACGGACAGACGGCCGACCAAGTCCGCGTCGCCGGCCGCGGCCGACACAGCGCGGACAAGGTCGCTGGCGATCGCCGGTGGCGCGTCGTGCAGTCCTGCGCCCAGTGCCGAAGCGGGAAGGTCAACTGTGACGGTCCCGGGCTTGAAAAACGTCTTGAACTGCACTAGGCCGAGATTCGGGACGCTCATGCCGGCGTTGGCCAGGGTGCTGACCTTACTGACCGCTGCGACGGCGCCGAACATTTCCTCGTACAGTGCCGACGCCGATGACGACCCGACCAAGCCGCCCAGCGCACCGTCCGCATCGGCGGCATATTGGGCAGCGGCCGACAGCACATCGTGCAGCGGCGGCCGTGGGGTCAACCCGGATGCGCCGGTGGCGGCCAGCCCTGACCGGGCGGCGGTGCCGGCTGACCCGGCGGCGGCCCCGGCCACCGCCGCCGACTGGCCGGTCGACCCGGTCGAGTCGACCGGCTGCGGCGGGGCGGTGAATGGTGCAGTTGGAACTGCCGCCGCAGCCGATGCCGCGTAGCGGTACATCGTGGTCGCGTTCTGCAACCACATCTGTGCGTACTCGACGTCGGCGGCCGCGATTGCCGCGGTGTTCTGGCCGACTATGTTGGTCGCCTGCAGGGTGGCCCATCGGCTGCGGTTGGCCGCGATCGCCGCCGGTGGCACGGTTGCCGCGAACGCGGTCTCATAGGCGCTCGCCGCTGCGGTCATCCGCGTGGCGGTGTCCTTGGCCTGCGCCGCGGTGGCCGTTATCCACGCCGTATACCGGGTGGCAGCGGCGGCCATGGCCATCGACGACGGGCCGTTCCACGATTCGGCGAGTCCCGCGATCACCGAGTGGTAACCGGCTGCGACAGCGTGGAATTCAGCGGCGAGGTCGTCCCACGCCATCGCCGCATCCTGCATCGGCGCCGAACCGGGTCCGGCGTAGATCTGCGCGGAGGTGATCTCCGGCGGCAGCATCCAGAAATCCATTGCCGCAGCCACCGTTAACCGGCAGCGGCCGCGTTGGCCGCCTCGGTGGCCGCATACGAGTCGGCGCTGGTCGCCAGTGCGTTGACAAACATTTGGTGAATCGCCACGGCTTGGGCGCTGACCATCTGATACATCCCGGCATGGGCAACGAACTGCAGCGCGGTCAGGACCGACACCTCGTCGGCCGCGGCCGGGACCACGGCCGCGGTCGGCGCGGCGGCGGCCGCGTTTTGGGCGATCATCGATGCGCCGATGCCGTCCAAGCTGGCCGCTACCGCAGCGAGCACTTCGGGTTGGGTGGTGACAAAAGACATCCGGTTCTCCTGGCGGGTAATGGTTATTTGTCCGACGGCGGTATCACGAGGATGGTGACCGTGGGATCGACATCGTCGGCGGCCGCCGCACCGACGCAGGCGGCGGCGGTTCCGATGGTGCGGGTAGGGACGGCTCCGGCCGAGCGGGCAGCGGCTGCGTCCATGGCGCGTCCGGCCAGACCGGACAGCGCCGCCGTCCCGCCGAAGAGACCGGCCGGGCCCTGTGCAGCGACCGCCGGGGCGGCGAGACCGGGCGTCGGGATCGCCGTCGCAACCGCCTTGATCGCCGGCGCGGCCGACACCCAACTCGTCGGTACCGACAGCCCGCCGACCAAGCCGGCGCGGCTCAGCGCCGCTGAGATCTGTCCGGCGACCGGGCCCGGGCTCAGCGAGCCCGCCGGAATCAGGTGCCCGGACAGCGGCGCCAGCGCTCCGGTGATGGGTTTGGGTGCGCCGAGCAAGTTGGTGACGCCCGGGATGTTTTGGGCCATGCCGAGCACCTGACCGAAGGTCAGCCACCAGCCGCCGGCCACGTTGAGGTAGCCCAGCGGTGAGTAGGGTCCCATGACCTGCGCCATGGCGTCGGTAATTCCGGAAGCGCCGGACTCGATCCCGGGTCCTGCCGATGCCGCCGTCCGGGCGGAGGTGCGGGTCAGGTGGCGCAGCATCCGCGGCACGGTCGATACCAACCGGGCCAACTGGTTCTGCAGATTCGACCCCGCCGATGTGCCGGCAGCCCGGCCGACCGCCGCTGACTGACCCGCCGGCGTGGCCGGGTTGGCCGTCTCGGAAGGCTGGGTGAAGACATTCAACCGGGCAGCGAGCGCCGAAGAGTCGGCGTAGAGATACATCGCGGTGGCGTCCTGGGCCCACATCTCCGCGTAGTGCGCCTCGGTAGCCGCGATCGCCGGTGTGTTCTGACCGAGAAAGTTGGTCGCGACCAAAGTCATCAGCAGGCTACGGTTGGCGGCGATCATCGGCGGCGGCACGGTAGCCGCGAACGCCGCCTCATAGGCCGCCGCCGCCATCCTGGCCTGAGCCGCGGCCTGCTCGGCTTGCGCCGCAGTAGTGTGCAGCCAGGTCGTGTAGGGCGACGCCGCGGTCGCCATTGTGGTTGCCGACGATCCAAGCCAGCGGGCGGCCAACTCGCCCACCGCCGACTCGTAGGCGGCTGCCATGTTGTGCAGTTCAGCGGCCAAGCCGTCCCAGCCGGCTGCCGCCGCCAGCATCGGCCCGGAGCCCGGGCCGGTATACATCCGGCCCGAATTTATCTCCGGCGGTAACAAACCGAAATCCATCTATGCAACCTCTAATTTATGGTTGGGCCGTTACGCCATCACCACGTCAAAGTTCTCACCTTAATTTGTTGACCACCGCAGTCGCGGGGTGCAAGAAAAAGCGCACGTGCCGTCACGTCGACAAACGGGCGCGATCGGTGCGCGTCAACGAACGTTATTTGATCGCATTACGAACTAAATAACGTGAAGTAAGTGTGCTGGTGGTTGCCCGCCGGAGGTCGGTTGCCTCGAGCGGAGGTGGCCGCTAGGAACCCCTGTTGCGCCATTGCCGGTGCAATTTGCGCTCGAGATAGCCTTCGAGATGACAACCACGCCAAACCGCGGTCGCGTCGAACCCGTTGCCGTCGAGGGCGTTCCAACGCGCAGGCGGCGAGGGGGAGTCGCCGCTTCCCACGAGACGGTGGCGCCGGCCGCGGTGGCCCGGCCGAAGGTCGTTAGCTCGCGCCATGGTTGTCAGCCCCTGCTGGTTCCGCCGGTGCGCCCATCATCCGGTCGCCCGGCGCTCAACCCGCAAACGCGACTGGCCGCGATTGAGCGGTCGCACCGTTGCGACCGAAGTAACGGTTCATCACCGTTTCTTCAACGTCATGAGGACCATACATGACGCCCTGGTCGTTGACGACCCGAAAAAAGTAATTCAGCGGAGTTCGATGAACTTTGATCGAGCGTCTCTGGATTTGTCAGAATACTGTTGGGCTATTTCTTGGATCTTCCCATCTTCACCGCCTTACAAGGACTAAAGAGGTCAATATGTCAACACCGTCCGGTGCCGTCGCGCGCGGTCGTGGTGACTTCGTTGACGCGACGACCGGCATGGATCAGACCGCGTTGGTCAAAGCCGCGCCGGAGCCGACTCGGTCGCACTGCCGGAGCCGGTCGGAGTAGGCGATCGCACGTACACCCGCCAGATCACCACCGCAGCGATGATGTAGTACGTCACGAAACACCACAGAGCCGAGGTCGGTTCGCCGGTGCGGGCATAAGACTCGCGCAGCACCAGATTGATCATCACACCACCGAACGCGCCGACCGCCCCGGCGAACCCGATCAGCGCCCCCGCCATCGCCCGAGACCAGCGTCGGCGTTCGGCCTCGCTGACGTCGAGCGACCGACTGCGCGCCTCGAAAATGGACGGGATCATCTTGAAGATCGAACCGCTGCCCATCCCGGACAAGATAAATAGCGCGAAAAAACCGATCAGGTAGCCCACCATCGTCGCCTTGGTCGGAGGATGATCCGGGTTCCCGGCGTGCACGCTGACACCTACCAGCAGCATGGTGGCGCCGACCATGCCCGCGAAGACGGCCAAACTCACCCGGCTGCCACCGACCCGGTCGGAAACCCGCCCGCCGCACACCCGGGCCAGCGACCCAAGCAGCGGACCGATAAAGGCGACCTGGGCGACCCGCAGCGACGCTTCGGCGGCGCTATGTCCGGTGGCCACGAAGTCGATGTAGAGCACCCTGCCGAACGCGAACGCAAACCCGATGAACGAACCGAAGGCGCCGATGTAAATCAGCGAGATCACCCAGGTGTGTCGCTCGGACAGCAGGGACCGATAGTCGCCGACGTCGATGGAGTGATCCAGGTCGTCCATGAACAGCGCCGCGGCAACACCGGCGACCACCAGCAGTACCAGGTATACGGCGCCGACCCAGTACGGTTGTCCGCCGCCCGCGGTAGCCAGCACCAGCAAGCCGACCAACTGAACGCCCGCCACCCCGACGTTGGCCCCGCCGGCGTCGATCGCCAGCGCCCAGCCCTTGCGGTGGTGCGGGTAGAAGGCGTTGATGTTGGCCAGCGAGGCGGTGTAATTACCGCCGCCTAGCCCGGTCAGTCCCGCACACACCAGATACGGCCACAGCGGCAGGCCGGGGTTGGCCAGCAGCATGATCGTTCCGGCGGTGGGCACCAGCAGCACCAGCACCGAGAACACCGTCCAGTTGCGGCCACCGAACCGCGCGATGCCCAGCGTGTACGGCACCCGGACACAGCCGCCGACCAGGGTGGCAACCGCGGCGAGCAACAGCTTGTCGCCCGACGAAAGCCCGTAAACGGACTGAGGCATGAACAGCACCAGCACCGACCAGAGCGACCAGACCGAGAACGCGACATGGTCGGCGATCACCGAGCAGATCAGGTTGCGTCGCGCGATCGCGCCATTGCCGGCCGCCCAGGCCGCGGCGTCCTCGGGATTCCAATCCACGATGCGGTGTACCCGCGCCATTGCGGTCTCCTCGTGATCAAAGGTTCGGTCACGCTGAGATCGGTTGGGCCGCATCGGCGAGGTGACCGTCGCGGCAACTTACCGGTATCGACTGGCAGACAGCGGTGCGGAGGCTGGGAGAACGAGATCGAAACGCACATATTACCGATAGCGGTCCGCGTCCGGCCCTGGCCCGGCCACCCGCCGGCACGCCGACCGCCGGTTACCACACGTCGCCGTCGCGCCAATCGCAGGACAGCTCACTGCTGGTGTCCAGGTCGATGTCGATCGGCCAGACGAACACCGTGCCATCCTGGTCCGGGGTCCGGACCGGCCCACCCGGACCCAGCACCGCCGTCGGACCGCGCCATGGCAGCCAGCCCCGCGCGGTGTAGAGCCGGCGACTGATATCGGCCGAGCTCAGCGCGCCGAGTTGGTAGGCGCCCCGGATCACCTGCTCGCAGGCGTCCAGCACCGCGGTGGCCAGTCCTTGCCCGCGGTATTCTTCGCGCACCGCTACTGCCTCGACATAGCCGCAGCGCAGCGCCTGACCGCGGTAGAGCAGCCGGCGCTGCACCACCGCACCGTGGGCGATCAGCACGCCGCGCCGCCAGATGAGTGCGTGCATGCCACCCAGCGCGTTCTGCCAATCGGTGTCGGTGAAGGTGCCGGCATAGGCGTCGATGAGCAGCTGATGGGCGCCGTGCCGAGTCTCTTTGTCGAGATCGGCGGTGTGGACCAGGCGTGCGGTATGAACCTGGGTATGCACAGCTTCCGGTCTACCAGCCCGCGTCTGAAGACGGCAGAGTACGCGGCCGTGACCACCGCATCCGCACGGTCTGGCCGGGACGGACCTGGGCCACCGTGTCGATGTCGTCGTCGACCACCACCCCCACCACCGGGTAGGCGCCGGTCACCGGATGGTCGGGTCCCAGGATGACCGGAAAACCGTCCGGCAGCACCTGGATTGCCCCGCGGGTCGCGCCCTCGGCCGGTAGTTGGCGGTTCGACCAGCGGCACTCCAGTGGCATGCCGACCAGCCGCATCCCGACTCGATCGCTGTGGTTTGTCACCAGCCAGTTGGTCCGGATGAGGACATCGGGGTCGACGAACCAATCGTCGCGCGGTCCCGGCGTCACCCGCAGCTCCACCACATCGTCGGGTATCGCCGCGACCGGGGCGTGGTCGATTTCGGGGTAGGCACCGGTGGGTTCGCCGATCGGCAGCATGTCGCCGGCGCGCAATGGCGCCGGTCCGATCTCGGCCATAACGTCATAGCTGCGCGAGTTCAGAACCGGCGCCACGTCGATGCCGCCGCGTACGGCCAGGTAGGTTCGCAGACCCGAGCGCGGTGCGCCCAGCGAGATCACCTCCCGGTCGCGAATATGCTGAATGCTGTTGGTGCCGAAGGTGACCCCCGCGACAGTGGGATCGGTGTCGGCGCCGGTCACCGCGATCTCGATGTCGCCCCCGCGGGCCCGCGCGGAGAAGCCACCGAAAGCCACTTCGATGGTGGCCCAGTGGCCCGGGTTCGCCAGCAGTCGGTTGGCCAGCGTGTGTGCCCGGCGGTCAGCGGCCCCGGACCGGGTCACCCCGAGATGGGCCAGGCCCGGTCGGCCCATGTCTTGAATCAACGCCAACGGCCCGGTACGCAACACTTCCAGGCTGATCACAGCTCTGTGTCCCTCTGCATTCCTCTGCGTTTCTGGCCGGGTAGCTAAATGGCCCGGAACTGTACCCACATACCCGGCGTCAACAAAGCCGGGCCGGACCGGTCGAGATCCCACAGCACCGCATCGGTGTGGCCGATCAGCTGCCATCCCCCGGGAGCGCGCCGGGGGTAGATGCCGCTGAACTCGCCGGCCAGCGCGACCGTCCCGGCCGGCACCGAACTCCGCTGCTCGGATCGCCGGGGGACGGTCAGCCGCGGGTCGCCGCCGATCAGGTACGCGAAACCTGGCGTCGACCCCCCGAACCCGACCTGCCAGGCGCGAGCGGTGTGGGCGTCGACGACCTGTGCGGTGGTCAGACCGGTGCGTTCGGCCACCTCAGCGAGGTCGACGCCGTCGTAGACGACGTCGATCACCACATCGACGCGGTCGCCGGGTGGTGTGGTGTTGACCGCGTCCGGATTGATCCGCAGCTTGCGCACGCGCTGCCGGGTCGCACCTTGGCGGCGGGGATCGTCGAGTTTCACCAACACGGTGCGCGACGCCGGGACGATGTCAACCACCCCGGGCAGCGCGGCCTCATGCAATGCAGCCGTCCACGCCAATACGTCTACGGCACGGTCGAACTGCAGCAATAGCGCTCGATCGCCGTAGTCCAGGATCGTCTCCGTTGTCGTCAGATCGGTTGCCGCGCTCATGCATCGACGGTAACCGCAGGCGGCCGGCTGCGGTCCGAAATCGGCCGGTCCGAACGGCCGGCTAGCCGACGATGTCGGCGATCAGTGGGGGCAGCTGATCGGCCACCAGCGGGTAGCTGAGCGGTGATGCGAAGGCGATCGCCCCGGCCTGGTCTTTGGTGGCGAAGATGCTGCGCGGTCGCAGCGCGGCGATGTCCGGGTTGCTCAGCAGAGCCGCCGGGGCGTCGTCGCTTTCGGTGGTCCAGATCAGCACCTCGGCCGCCGTGAGCGCCGACTTGATCTGCTCGGGTCCGATCAACCGGGGGGTATCGGCGACGACCAACCCCATCTGGGTCAGGAATTCGGTGCGCCAGCCCGAGATGGCCACCACGTTGTCGCGGTCGAGGCTGCCCTGCAGGAGTAACACCCGGTTGTCTTTGAAGCCGGGATGACTCGCCGCGATGTCGGCAAATCGGCTGTCGACACCGTCGACCAGCGACCGCATCTGATCGGCCCGGTGCACCGCGGCCCCGATGGCACGCGCCTGATCTTTCCAGGGTTCGAAGAAGGCCTCGCCGTCGGTTTGCGGCACGGTGGGCGCGATCGCGGAAAGGCGCTGATAAGTGTCTTCGTCCACCCCGGCATTCGTCGCCACGATCAGATCCGGGTGCAGTACCGCGATCTGCTCAACCGGAATGCCGTTGTCCAAGTTGAGCACAACGGGGCGGGCGTCGCCGAGTTGGGCTCGAGCCCACGGCCACACCGCGAACGGTTGGTCACCGAACCAGTCGGTCACCGCGATCGGTATCACACCCACCGCGAGCAGGTCGTCTTGCCCGGTGTAACCGGCACTGACCACCCGCTTCGGCGGCTCCGGAACAGTGGTCTCACCGAAAATGTGGGAGATCGTCACGGGTTTATCCGGGCTGGCGTCGTCGGTCCGGTGCAGCGAGCACGCTCCCGACACCGCGGCCGTCAGCAGGCCGGCAGACCCGGCAACGCCGAGAAAGCGGCGTCGGCTCAGGCCGGTCATGCTGCGAGGGTATCCCCCGCAAACAGCATTCGACACCTGCGGCCAGATGGGGGGTTCACTTGGCCAGTATTCGGGCCAGGGTATGCCAACGATAGTGCCGATAGCGGAATAGCAGCCGGATGAATAGCCCGGTGAGCCAACCGCGCCAACCGCCGTCGGTCTCGACCTCGTCGGTGTAGCGGCAGCGCTGCGGGGTAACGGAGGTGAAGGCGAGCCGATGGTTCCAGGTGCGGATCGGCCCGCTTTGTTCATTGGTGTACATGTCGGTCGGCCCGATCTCTTTGACGGCCAGGTGATGCGTCCAGGCCGGGATGATGCCGAACCACCAAAGCCGCATGGTCCCTTGGCTTCCGGCTTCCAGGTGAGCCGGCAGGTTCATGCCGCGCAGCCGCACGATCGGCCAGAGCAGGTATTGCAGGAATTCCGGTTTGCGCGCCAGCGCGGACGCAGCCTCAGCCGAGATGGGCAACTCCGTCGTCAGGGTCACCTTTGTCATGCGACCACCTTGATCGACGGCTTCCGCCGGGGCAAGCCGGCTTCCTCGAGCAGCCGTGCATCAGCACGGTGCGCCGTACCCGCCGCCGCCGGGGGTTTCGATCACCAACACGTCGCCGGGCCGCACGTCGATCGAGTCGCATCCGGCTAACTCGACACGGGTGCCGTCGACGCGGTCGACCCGGTTGCGACCCAGTCCGCCGGGCGCTCCGCCGGCCATGCCGTAGGGCGCGACGATGCGGTGGCCCGACAGGGTGGTCACGGTCATCGGTTCGGTGAACTCGATGCGCCGGACGGCGCCGTCGCCGCCGTGCCACCTGCCGGCGCCGCCGCTGCCGCGCCGGACGGCGAACTCCCGCAGCAACACCGGGAAGCGCATCTCCAGCACCTCGGGGTCGGTGAGCCGGGAGTTGGTCATATGCGTCTGTACCACCGAGACGCCATCGAAGCCGTCGCCGGCGCCGGACCCGGACCCGACCGTCTCGTAATACTGGTAGCGCTCGTTGCCGAAGGTGACGTTGTTCATCGTGCCGGACCCTTCGGCTTGCACCCCGAGCGCGGCAAGCAGCGCACCGGTGATCGCTTGGGAGGTTTCCACATTGCCGGCGACCACTGCGGCCGGGTAGGCCGGCGCCAGCATCGACCCGGCGGGGATGTCGACGCGCAGCGGGCGTAGGCAGCCGTCGTTGAGCGGTATCTCATCGTCGACCAGCGTTCGGAACACATACAGTACCGCGGCGGTGGCCACCGCGGCCGGGGCGTTGAAGTTGGTGCTCAATTGCGGTGAGGTTCCGACGAAGTCGATGGTGGCGCTGCGGTCGGCCCGGTGCACGGCGACTTGGACGGCGATCGTTGCGCCAGAATCCATTCGATAGCGGTATGCGCCGTCATCGAGTCGGTCGATCACCCGACGCACCGCTTCCTCGGCGTTGTCTTGGACATGGCCCATGTAGGCCTGCACGACATCGAGACCGAAGTGACCGATCACTTTTCGGAGTTCGTCAACCCCCTTCTGGTTTGCTGCGATCTGGGCGCGCAGATCGGCCAGGTTGGTGTCTGGGTCGCGGGAACCGAACGGGCTTGCGGTCAGCAGCTGCCGGGTTTCCGCCTCCCGGAACCGGCCGTTGTCGACCAGCAACCAATTGTCGAACAACGCTCCTTCGTCGCGGATGGTGTGGCTGTTGGCCGGCATGGAGCCCGGCGTGATCCCGCCGATCTCGGCATGGTGGCCGCGGGACGCGACGAAAAACAGCGGATGGTCGCCGGCTCCGGCGGTGTCATCGTCGAAGACCGGAGTGATGACGGTGATATCCGGCAGGTGGGTGCCGCCGTGGTAGGGGTCGTTGATCGCATAGACCTGGCCGCGCTGCAGCCGGCCGTTGCGCCGACGAAGCACCTCTTTGACGGTGGCGCCCATCGAGCCGAGGTGCACCGGGATGTGCGGCGCGTTGGCGACCAGGTTGCCGTCCGGGTCGAACAGCGCGCAGGAGAAGTCCAGCCGCTCGCGGATATTCACCGATTGGGCGGTGGCTTGCAGCCGCGCGCCCATCTGCTCCGCGATCGACATGAACAGGTTGTTGAAGATCTCCAGCAGTACCGGGTCGGCCCGGGTGCCGGCGCGGAGCGCGGCGGGTGCGACGCGACGCTCGATGAGCAGGTGCCCGACGGCGGTCACGGTCGCCCGCCAGCCGTCGTCGACGACGGTGGTGGCGTTGGCTTCGGCGATGATCGCCGGTCCAGCCACCGCGTCCCCGGGCCGCAGCTGCTCGCGGTGATACAGCGGTGCGTCGCGCCAGCCGTCGCGCCAGTACAGCCGGACCGTGTCGGGCGGCCGGCGGTGCTTGTCGGCAGCGGCGACCAGCTCAGACAGGTCGGGTCGATCACTGAGCCCGGTCGCTTCGACCGCGACCGCTGCCGCGATCAGCGGGCGGTCCATCACGAACGAGTACGTCATCCGGTGGCCGGCTTCGAAGGCCGCGGTCATCGCGGCCAGTTCGTCGAGTAAGACTGGGATCGCGGTGTCGGTGCCGCTGTAGCGCACGTGCACGCGGCGCACCACCCGGGTCCGCTCGCCCGGCACCGCCTGGTCGGCCAGGTCGGCGCGGGCCGCTTGTTCGAGGGTGTCTGCCACGGTGTTCAACCGCTCCACTGCGGCTGCGTCCAGGCGGATCTCCACGGACTGCTCCCGCATCGCGGTGGTGTCGGCCAACCCGATCCCCAGCGCGGAAAGCACCCCGGCCATCGGCGGCACCAGCACCGTGGCAATGCCCAGTTCGTCGGCGATCGCGCAGGCGTGCTGGCCGCCGGCGCCGCCGAACGTGGTCAGCACGTAACGGGTGACGTCGTGTCCCTTCTGAACGGAGATCTGTTTCACCGCGTTGGCCATATTCGCGACCGCGATCCGGAGGAACCCTTCGGCGACCTGCTCGGGGGTGCGGGCCTCGGTGGGCTCGCCGGTGTGCGCGCGGATCTCGGCGGCCAGATCGGTGAAGCGGCGCCGCACGACCGAACCGTCCAGCGGCTGGTCGTTGCCGGCCCCGAACACGGCCGGAAAGTGCGCGGGCTGGATGCGGCCGAGCATGACGTTGGCATCCGTGACGGTCAGCGGGCCGCCGCCGCGGTAGCAGGCCGGCCCCGGCACGGCGCCGGCCGAGTCCGGGCCCACCCGGTAGCGGCTGCCGTCGAAATGCAGAATCGATCCGCCGCCCGCGGCCACCGTGTGGATGTCCAGCATCGGCGCTCGCAACCGGACGCCGGCGACCTCGGTGGTGAACACCCGGTCGTAGGCACCCGCATAGTGCGACACATCGGTGGAGGTGCCGCCCATGTCGAAACCGATCACCCGATCGAAACCGGCCAACGCCGACATCCGTACCATGCCGACGATGCCGCCGGCCGGACCGGACAGAACCGCGTCCTTGCCGCGGAAGTGATTGGCCTCGGCCAGCCCGCCGTTGGATTGCATGAACATCAGCCGCACGTCGGGCAGCTGGTCGGCGACTCGATCGACATACCGGCGCAGCACCGGCGACAAGTACGCGTCGACCACGGTGGTGTCGCCCCGCGGGACCAGCTTCACCAGTGGACTGACCTCGGACGACAACGAGATCTGCGCGAAGCCGAGTTGCTCGGCGAGGTGGCCGATCAGCCGCTCGTGTTGCGGATACCGGTAGCTGTGCAGGCAGGCCACCGCGACGGCGTCGATGCCGTCGTCGCGGGCCCGGCGTAGCTGCTCGCCCAGCCGGTCGAGATCGGGTGCGCGCAGTACGGTCCCGTCGGCGGTGACCCGTTCGTCGACTTCGACGACGCTGTCATACAGCATGTCCGCCAACACGATGTGCCGGTCGAAGATCCGCGGTCGGTTTTGGTAGCCGATCCGCAACGCGTCACCGAAACCACGGGTGATCACCAGCAGGGTGCGCTGGCCCTTGCGCTCCAGCAGGGCGTTGGTGGCCCCGGTGGTGCCCAGCCGCACCATCTCCACCAGGCCGGCCGGAATCGGTGCGTCGTCGGCGATTCCGAGCAGACCACGAATACCGGCGACTGCGGCATCGCGGTACTGCGACGGGTTCTCCGACAGCAGCTTGCTGGTGACCAGACGGCCGTCCGGGCGGCGGGCCACGATGTCGGTGAACGTGCCACCCCGGTCTATCCAGAACTGCCACTTCGCGCCGGCCACCGGGGCGCCTAACCTCTCGACTCGCGATGCCAGGGGCTGTAGTCGGCGATCAACTCCTCCTGCGGCGGCTGTTGATCGGCCGGTACATGCTGCAGGTTGATCCGGATGCGATACCAGATCGAGCTCGGCCCGCGCATCGCGTCGACCAGAACGTCGGCCGGTGCCAGCTGGTTCGCTGCCGCCGGATGGCGACCGCGCCAGGTATCCAGGGCCGCGATGGCCTCGTCGCGGGTTTTGGTGCGAGCGATCTCGATCAGCGGCATCGATGAGGCACGCCGCCCGTCCACGGTCTTGCGGGCGCCCTTCGGGGCTTTCTCCGGCGGGCCTTGCGCGTCGGCCAGGTCGAGCAGCGACGCCAACTCGCCGGCGGTGTCGGTCATGGTCAGCCAGGGATCGCCGATCTCGGCGAACCGGTCCGGCGCGGTGGCGATGGTGAACGCCGCCGGGTCGCAGCCGGCGACCTCATCCCAGTGCAGCGGCATCGACACCCGGGCATCAGCGGTGGGTCGCACCGAATAGGCCGACGCCACGGTGCGGTCTTTGGCGTTCTGGTTGAAGTCGACGAACACGCCTTGGCGTTCTTCTTTCCACCACCGGCTGGTGGCGATGTCGGGTGCGCGCCGCTCGATTTCCCGGGCCACGGCCTGGGCGGCCAGCCGCACCTGGGTGAACGGCCAGCGCGGCGCGATCGGCGTGTAGATGTGAAAACCGCGGGAACCCGACGTCTTGGGCCATCCGGTCAGACCGTGATCTGCCAGCACCTCGCGGGCCACCAGCGCCACGTCGAGGATCTGCGGCCATTCCACACCGGGCATCGGGTCCAGGTCGACCCGCAGTTCGTTGGGATGATCCAGGTCCTCGGCGAACACCGGGTGCGGGTTGAGGTCGACACAGCCCAGGTTGACCGCCCAGGCCAGGCCGGCGGCGTCGTCGATGACGGCTTCGGCGGCCGACCGGCCGGAGGCGTAGTGCAGCTCGGCGACCCGCACCCAGCCCGGCCGCTTGGCCGGTGCCCGCTTCTGGAAAATGGCCTCTTGGTCAATGCCTTTGACGAACCGTTTCAGGATCATCGGCCGCCCGGCCACCCCGCGCAGCGCCCCGTCGGCGACCGCCAGATAGTACTGAACCAGGTCCATCTTGGTGCGGGGCCCGGCACCGTCGCGGGCGGGAAACACCACCTTGTCCGGATTGGTGATGGTGACCCGGCGCCCGGCCACTTCCACGGCTGTCCGACCGGCCATCCGTTCATGCTAATGAGCCCACCGGTTCACTGTCGGATAGCGACCGGCGTCACATATGGTGAGGTCATGGTGAAGCTCACTGACCTGCCCGGCGAGGCCTTCGACGCGGTCGCCGCCCGACTTCCCCAGCCGGTCGGCCGGCTTATCGAACGCGGTGCGGCCGAACTGCACTACGTGCGCAAGATATTCGAAGCAGGCGCGGTCAAGCTGGAGTCGCCGCAAAACATCGCGGCGACCATCGCCGACGTGGTCCGGTGGGGCGAGCTGGGGATGATTCCCGCGCTCAACGCCCGCCGCACGCCGGACCGCACCGCCATCATCGACGACGAGGGCACCTACACATTCAAGGAGCTCGACGAGGCTGCCCACGCGCTCGCCAACGGGTTACTTGAACTCGGAGTGCGCGGCGGTGACGGGGTGGCGATCCTGGCCCGCAACCACCGCTGGTTTCTGATCGCCAACTATGGTTGCGCCCGCGTCGGAGCTCGGCTGATCCTGCTCAACAGCGAGTTCTCCGGCCCGCAGATCAAAGACGTCTCGGAGCGCGAGGGCGCCAAGCTGTTCATCTACGACGACGAGTACACCAAGGCCGTCGCG
>CAZPZQ010000026.1:0-20026 GCA_964590745.1 uncultured Mycobacterium sp.
GGTCGGCCAGCGTGGACTTGCCGTGGTCGATGTGGGCGATGATGCAGAAGTTCCGAATCTGCGCCGGCTCGGTGAAGGTCTGGTCGGCGAAGCTGCTGATGGGGATCTCCTGGTGGACGGGAATGCGGTGGCGGCACGATCCAGCGTATCCAGGCGGGGCGACAGCCGCCCAGTCACGCGCGGTGGTGCGCCCATATCAACCTCGGTGAGCCGCCGACAACACTACGCACCGGCCGCCCGGGGCAGGCCGGAAGCATCGCACTTATGCTGCGAACATGGCGTTCCCCGGCAAGCCACCGAAGACACGCTGGGCGACGGTGCAGCGCCTGGTGGAGAAGCTGGTGTTCGACGAGGCTCCGCGGCTGATTCGCCAGTTGCAGGACGCAGAGTCGCTACAACAGGGCATCCGGATCGGCATTGACGTGCTGACCGGTGCGCTGTCGCAACCGTCGACCGCGATCCCCGCCGGCCGCCCGGTGACCAGCGTCAGCGCTCCGACCGCGCACCGAGCGCGGAAGATCGCCTACGCACCCGACTTGAACGGCCGCGCCGACCCGGGTGAGATCGTTTGGACCTGGGTGGCCTACCCCGACGACCCCGCCCGGGGCAAAGACCGGCCGGTGCTGGTCGTCGGACGCGACCGGGACATCCTGCTCGGGCTGATGTTGTCCAGCCAAGATCACCAGAGCGACTCGGACTGGATTGGCATCGGCGCAGGTGGCTGGGACGACGCCGAGCGGCCCAGCTGGGTGCGGCTGGACCGGGTGCTGGACGTCCCCGAAGAGGGTATCCGACGTGAAGGCGCAATCCTCGAGCGCGGAACCTTCGAAATGGTGGCCGCCCGGCTGCGCGCCGACTACTCCTGGAGCTGAGTCGTTCAGCCCTGAGCGATGTAGGACCGCAGCTGCGCATGCTCGGCCTGCAGCGCTTCCATCCTGGTTTTGACTACGTCACCGATGCTGACGATCCCGACCAGCCGACCATCCTCGAGCACCGGCACGTGGCGCACCCGCTTCTCGGTCATCAACGTACTGAGGTCGTCGACGGAGTCGTTTTTGGTACAGGTCGCCACCACCGACGTCATGATCCTCGACACTGGACGGGCCAGCAAACTGGCGCCGTGCCGGTTCAACTGGCGTACCACATCACGCTCGGAGACCACACCTTGCAGGCCGTTCGATCCGACCACCAGCATGGCGCCGATGTTGTGCTCAGCGAGCCCGGCCAGCAACTCGGTGACGGCGGCGTCGGGGTCGATAGTCACCACCGCCGAGCCCTTGTTCCGCAATACATCCGCAATCCGCATGAGGCCTCCCACTGTGGCGATCCGCTTCCGTCCAGGTTACGGCTATTTGTGCTGGCGCGGAGTCTGGACGCCGAAAGTCGGCCAACCCCCGGTATGTCGCCGGCAACTGTGGCATATGTGAAGCATGACGATTGAGATCACGCTGCTGGGCACCGGAAGCCCCATCCCCGACCCGGACCGGGCCGGTCCGTCCACTCTGGTGCGCACCGGTGACCAGACCTTCCTGGTCGATTGCGGGCGCGGGGTGCTGCAACGAGCGGCCGCGGTCGGTGTGGGCGCCAGCGGTTTGTCGGCGCTGCTGCTGACCCATCTGCACAGCGACCACATCGCCGACCTCGGCGATGTGATCATCACCCACTGGGTCACGAACTTCACGGCCACCCCCGTGCCGCTGCCCATCATCGGGCCGCCGGGCACCGCGGCGGTTGTCGAGGCGACGCTGCGGGCGTTCGGCCCCGATATCGGCTACCGGATTGCCCACCACGCCGACCTGACGGAGCCGCCACAGACGCGGGTGCGGGAGCACACCGAAGGATTGGTCTGGGACCACGACGGCGTACGGATCCGAGTGGCGCCGACCGATCACCGTCCGGTGGCGCCGACGATCGGCTTCCGGGTCGAGCGCAGCTTCGAATCCGACACCGCCTCGGTGGTGCTCGCCGGCGACACCGTGCCGTGCGCCAGCCTCGACGCGCTGGCGGCCGGATCGGACGCGCTGGTGCACACCGTGATCCGCAAAGACCTGATCGACCAGCTTCCCCAACAGCGGATCAGGGACATATGCGACTATCACTCCTCGGTGGCCGAAGCTGCTGCGACGGCTCGCCGTGCCGGCGTGGGGATGCTGGTCCTTACGCATTACGTGCCCGGCATCGCGCCTGGACAGGAAGCGCAGTGGCGAGCGCTGGCCGCAGCCGAATACGACGGGCCCATCGAGCTCGGCGATGACTTGCATCGGGTCCGGGTGCGGGCACGCGGGTGAGGTTCAGCCCACGCTGACCCTGGCCGACGGCAACATCGGCCCCAGCGTCGGCCAGACGAGCACCAACGTCGTCGTTCGGCCAGTGCGGCAATCACCAGTACGAGCCATGCCAGCGGTCGTTTGAGCGGCCCAAGGTTAAGGCTGGGTACCGCCATCCCGGCCGCCAACAAACCCAACGCAACGATGTGTCCCGGTCCGCCGATCAAAAACACCAGCAAATACCACGCGCAGGTCAAAGCGGCCATCGGCGCCGATGCCCGGCCGCGACAACGCCCACCCCACCAGCCGCAACCTCGACGACCGGCGCCGGCACGCCCGGTACCTCACTGGACCGGGTAAGCAGGTGCTGGCCACCATCTCCGATCGCCCGCCAACACGAACACCGGCTGACCGCCGGCCTCCGTGCCGGGCAACGACGCACGCTTGGTGACCTGCACGGCACAATCACCCAACGCCAGGGCCTGGCCCCGGGCGTGCATCCCGGCCACCGCACGCTGGGGCGGGCGGCCAAGTAGGGCGGCGCCGGGCCGGTGCGACGGCGGGCCAGCTGGCGGTGCATCACACCAGGACTTTGGGGCGTGCTCGGGCCGGATGGTAGCCTGAACAGCCGCTGCCCCGAGCCGGGCGAGCGCACCAACCCAGCTGTTGAAGGAACCATGGCCAACATCAAGTCGCAGCAAAAGCGCAACCGGACCAACGAGCGTCGGCGGCTGCGCAACCAGTCGGTGAAGTCGTCGGTGCGGACGGCCATCCGCGCGTTCCGGGAAACCGTCGAGGCGGGCGACAAAGACAAGGCCGCCGATCTGCTGGTGTCGACCAGCCGCAAACTGGACAAAGCCGCCAGCAAGGGCGTGATCCACAAAAACCAGGCGGCCAACAAGAAATCGGCGTTGGCCCGCGCGCTGAACAAGCTCTGACCCACCGACTCGATGGCCGGCGCTAATGACGTTCGGCGGCCAGGTCGGCGACTTGCCGCACCGCTGCTTCTAGCGCATAGCCGGCGTCGGCGGCGGCACCTTTGACGTCGGCGTTCAACGCCGCCACCAACCGCAGCGCGGTTGCCACGGTTTCCCGAGACCAGTACCGAGCCTGCTTTCGGGCTTTTTGGATCCGCCACGGCGGCATGCCCAGATCGCCGGCCAGCCGGTACGGGTCACCCGAGATAGCGCCAACCCGCGCGATGGTGTGCACCGCTTCGGCGAGCGCGTCAGCCAACACCACGTGTGGTTCTCCCCGCATCATCGCCCAGCGCAACGCCTCGATGGCACCGGCGGCATCACCGACCACCGCTCGATCGGCGATTTCGAAGCCTTTCACCTCGGCTTTGCCGCTGTGGTAGCGACGCACCGCGGCAGCATCGACCTGCCCGCCGGTATCGGCGACCAACTGCGAGCAAGCCGACGCCAGCTCTCGGATGTCGGAGCCGATACCGTCCAGCAGCGCGGTGATCGTGGCATCGTCGACCTTGATCCGCATTCTGCGGAACTCCGCACGAACGAAATCGGCCCGCTCACTCGGCTTGGTGATCCGAGCACACGGGTGCACGTCAGCCCCGAGCTCACGCAGCCGGTCGGCCAGCGCTTTGGCCCGTCCGCCGCCGGAGTGCACCACCACCAGCACCATGCCCGGCGGAAGGTCACCAGCCACCGAGCCGATCAACGCCGCGGCGTCCTTGCCGGCGTCGCCGGCGTTGTCGAGCACCACCACCCGCTCGTCGGCGAACAGCGACGGGCTCAGCAACTCGGCCAGCTCATTGGCGTCAGCATCGCCGGCCCGCAGCCGGTCCACCGGGATATCGGTGCTACCGGCCTGCCGGCGCACCGCAGAAAACACCCCGGCGACCGCCCGCTCCACCAGTAGCTCTTCGGCGCCGAGCACCAGATGCAGCGGCGAAACCGATTGGCTCACCCGGCAATCGTGACACGCGCTGACGACACCGGCACCGGCCGGCGGGCCAACAGGTCTGATAGTGACCCGGCCAGCAGCCCGAGCACCACGGTCATCAACGTGCTGGCGACCACCAGGCGACACCACCGCCACCGCCACGACAGCACGGCCAGCACCGCCCCGCTGCTCAGACCGACCACGCCGGCTACCCCGGCCGGAACCGGAACGCTGGCTCCCGGGACACTGGCGGACCAGTGCGCTATCTTGCACACCCACCACAATTCCGGTCCGGTGAACCGGATCAACAACTGCGCGCCGGCGGGCCAGAGCCCGCACAAGGCGGCCGCCGCGCTGCCCAACACGGTGATCGGCGCCACCAGCGCAGCCACCGCGAGGTTGGCCGCTGCACCCACCACGCTGAATCGCCCGGAGATCCCAGCGATCAGCGGTGCGGTGACCAACTGCGCAGCCCACGCGATGCACACCGCATCCGCCAGCGGTTTGGGCCAGCCGCGAGAGACCAGCCGCGCCGACCATACCGGCGCGATGACCACGAGAGCAGCGGTAGCGGCTACCGACAGCGCGAATCCCACGTCGACGGCCAGCTGTGGTGCGACAGCCAGCAACACCAGGACGCTGGCCGACAGGCTCGGCAGCGCCTGCCGCCGCCGCGCCGACAGCACCCCCAGCAACGCGATGGCGCCCATCACCGCCGCCCGAAGCACGCTGGCCGTCGGCTGCACCACCACCACGAACCCGACCAACGCCATCGCGGCGAGTGCCACCGCGACCCGCGGGCCGACCAGCCGCGCCGAAAACAGCACCGCCCCGCAGACGATCGTGACGTTGGCCCCAGACACCGCCATGAGATGCATCAGGTTGGATTCGCGGAACTCCCGACTCGTGACCGCGGTGACCGCAGAGGTGTCGCCGAGCACCAACGCCGGCAGCATGCGGGCCTGTTCGTCCGGCAGCGCCGTTCTGGCGGCGGCCGCGAACCGTTCCCGCACCGCATGCGCCGCCCGCTGGGCCGGCCCGGCCTGGCCCCGGGTGGGTTCCCCGGTAGCGGTCAGCACCGCGACGCTGAGGTCGCGCCGGGTGGGGCGGCTGATCCGCGCCGGAAACTGCACCGGTTGACCCACCACGACCTCACCGAAGTCGGCGCTCGACGCGAAAACCACTACTCGCCCAGATATTTCGTCACCGCCTAGGCGCTGCAGGGTGGCGCGGAACAGTAGCCGACGGGCGCCCACCGGCAGCGCACTCTCACTAGCGGTGACGGTGACCGGTGCAACCGTGCCGAACGCCGCGGTAATGGGGTGCTTTCTCATCGCGTCCGTCCGCAACCCGACGGCACAGCCGAACCCGGCGCCCACGACAGCGACCGCCACCAGGTTGGCGGCCACTATGCGCCATGCCGGGTACCGCGCCGGCCGGGCACGCCACCAAAACAGCCCCGATGCCACACCCAGCGCTCCGCACACCACCGAGATCACCGCCCCGACCGGCCAGACGATCCCGGCAGCGGTGACCACCCAGCTGACCAGCGCAGCCGGGACGAGCCGAATATCCAGTCGGACCGACGACATGGGTGCGACCGGTTGCCGCACCGGACTCAGATGCGGACCAAGGCACGCAACTTCTCCAACCGCGCCGGACCGATGCCATCCACCTCACCGAGCTGCTCAACGCTGTTGAACTTGCCGTGCGCCTGCCGCCACGCCACGATCGCCGTGGCGGTCACCGGGCCGACCCCGGGCAGCGCATCGAGTTGTTGGACCGTCGCGGTGTTGAGGTTGACCAGTTCATCAGGACCTGGCTTGGGTGCGCCGGACGTAGCCGCGGGCTCTGCGGTGCCAGGCCCGGCCGAACCGGCGCCCACCGAACTGCCCAACGCGGTTGGCTGTCCGGACGCAGCCGCGATGCCGACCACGATCTGCTCACCGTCGGTGAGTTGGCGCGCCATGTTCAAACCGATGGTGTCCGCGCCGTCGAGCACACCGCCCGCAGCGTTGAGTGCGTCGGCAACGCGGGCGCCGGGCGTCAACGTCGCCAAGCCCGGGTGGTGCACCAGCCCGACTACACTCACCACAACTGCGCGGTCCGCGTCGGCGGCCGTACTCGCGGCGGGGCTGGAACCGGCGGGGGGACTGACCGACGAAACCATTTCGACCGGGGGCAGCTTGGCCGACGCGACCGGCGTCGGCCGGTCCCGGATGACGGTGAATACGGTGACCAGAATGGCGACCGCAGCGATCAATCCGAGAGCGGCGACGCCGGCGCGGCCAGGATCGGCGCGCACCTTGGCCAGCCAGCCGGTGTCGGCGGGTTCGTCCGGCAGCCAGCGCGGGAGCAGCGAATTCGGGTCGCCGTTTGCCCCGTTGTCGCCGCCCGGGTCGGGATCGGTGCCATTGGTATCGGATTGCCGACCGAGTTGGCGGTGCAGCCGCTCGGCGGGTAGCTCTGTTCGCATGCGTCGACGGTAGGGCCGGCAGCCGACCCGGCGGCCCGATCACACCCGGGGGTGACCCCGGGTTGTGGATGAACGTCGAGCTGTGCGCGATCGCAGCGATGACCGAATCAGCTGGGTGGACAGACCCGATCGAGCCGAAACCGGTGGCCGATCTGCGCGCTGGGCAGAACTGCGCCCAATTTCAGCTCACCGATCACGTGGTCCATCGCGGCAACATAGTTGTCGTGACGCCGGCTGATGCTGCGTTCGCGTTGGTCGCGAATGATGTCCTGCACGGCCGGGTTGCTGCCGACGGCGTCGATCTCATGGGTACCGAGACTGACCTGATCGGCGATTTCGGATTGCATCTGCAATACCACGGCGCCCAGTACCCGCAGCCGGTCGAGGATGAATTTCGGGTCACCGGTTGCGGTAACGGCGGTCAACCGTGCGGTGATCTCGTCGACCGTGGGCCACATCCCGGTTCGCAGCAGGTGGTACGGGTCGGCAGGCAAACCGGTGACACCGACCGGATGCTCGCAGGGCGACCAGTGCTGCCGCCACATACGGGCCAGCTCCGGTCCGGGCACGGTCGGTGCAGTCGAGAACGCCGCGGTCGTCGCGCTTTGCCCTGCCCCAGCACCGGTGTCAGGCCAGCTCCCGCAGCCGGGAATCCACGCTGTCAGCGCGGCCAGCACGACAACCGCGGGATCGGATAGTTTCACCGGGCGGCCGCTCGTCGCTCAGGGGGCGAACCACTCGCCGACATCACGTGAAATACCGGATGACGGTGTGTATTTGACCTTTACCGGGGTGACACCATGGGGCAACGCGAACGTCACGCAGCCGGTCTTGGAAGCGCCCGCCGCGAGCAGAAACCAGCCGTACTGAAAGTCTTGGCACTCGGTCACGGTGGCGAAGTCGGCGTGGTAGTCCTGATTGTCCGATCCGACCACGGTCACATTGCTGTTGCTGTTCCCCACGATCGTCGTCGTACCAATATTGGTCAGCGTCAGCTTGGTCGCAACATACGTTTTGTCCGCAGCCCCCCAGTCGTTGGGAACCGTTGCCGGGTTGATGACTTGGTCCAACGTCACCGCGATCTGCTGCTCGCCCACCCGCATCAGGTTGAGGGTGTCGCCGATATGGGCGACCGGCCTCGGTGCGGTCGATTGCTGGGTGGTCACGGGTGTGGTGGGATCACCGCCCCGCGATGTCCCGGCCGAACACGAGGTGCCCAGCACAGCGAGCGCCGACAGAGCGGCGACACACCGTTTCATGTGGCCTACCTTTGAACAGTCGCCGACAAAGTCCCGGACCCGAACCGTCGCGAGGGCAGGCCCCTTAACGCCGAAGCCGCACAGCTACCACGAAGCGCCACGATACTGCACTTGTTCGACAGCCGGCCAAACGCCGGGCCCGAAACGGCGCGCCGATCGATTCCCATTAGGGTGCAAGCAGCATCCACTCACCGCACAGCAGGAGGCGGCTATGCAACTGGCACTGACCGCCGACGAAGCCGCCTTCCGGGATGAGCTTCGGAGTTTCTTCACCACCAAGATCCCGGCCGACGTCCGGGAGCGGGCCCGGCTGGGCAAGCCGATCCTGCCCGATGACCTGGTCAACACGCAGCGGATCCTCAACGACGCCGGCCTGGCGGTGCCTAATTGGCCGGTCGAGTGGGGCGGCAAAGATTGGACACTGACCCAGCAGCAGATCTGGCTCGACGAGATGCAGTTGGCGTCCGTTCCCGAGCCGCTGAACTTCAACACCAAAATGGTCGGTCCGGTGATCGCCGAGTTCGGCTCCCAGCAGCTCAAGGAGCGCTTCCTGGCGGCCACCGCCAACCTCGACATCTGGTGGTGCCAAGGCTTCTCCGAGCCGGAGGCCGGCTCGGATTTGGCGTCACTGCGCACCACCGCGGTACGCGACGGCGACAGCTATGTTGTCAACGGCCAGAAGACGTGGACCACGCTGGGTCAATACGCGGACTGGATGTTTTGTCTGGTGCGCACCGATCCGCAAGCGCCGAAACGCCAGGCCGGTATCTCTTTTGTACTGTTCGAGATGGCGACACCGGGTGTCACACTGCGGCCGATCAAACTGATCGACGGTGGCTACGAGGTCAACGAGGTGTTCTTCTCCGACGTGCGGGTGCCCGCCGATCAGCTGGTCGGGGAAGAAAACCACGGTTGGACGTATGCCAAGTTCCTGCTCGGCAACGAGCGGACCGGCATTGCCGGGGTGAGCCGCACCAAGGTCCGACTGGCTGAGGTGAAAGAACACGCACGGACAACCGGCATGCTGGCTGATCCGCTGTTCGCGGCCCGACTGGCCGAGGTCGAAAACCAATTGCTGGCTTTGGAACTCACCCAGATGCGGGTGGCGACCGGGTCCGCGGACGGCAAACCCAATCCGGCGTCGTCGGTGCTCAAGCTGCGCGGCAGCCAGCTGCAGCAGGCGACCACCGAACTGCTGGTCGAGGTAGCCGGCGCGGACGCGCTGCCGTTCGACGGCGGCGGCGACATCACATCACCGATCTGGGCGCAGCGGGCCGCGCCGCAGTACCTGAACTACCGCAAGACATCGATTTACGGGGGCAGCAACGAGGTGCAGCGCACCATCATCGCCTCCACCATCCTGGGCCTGTGAGACAGACAGGAGCACAAGGCGGTCATGGATTTCCAGTTGAGTGGCGAGCAGGTTCTACTGCGGGACACCACCCGGAACCTGCTGTCGGCCAGTTACGACGCCGAGACTCGTAACCAGGTGGTCGACACCGAACTGGGGTGGAGCCGCGAGGTGTGGAAGCAGTTGGCCGACACCGGGATTCTCGGCCTCGGGTTCGACCCTGGCGAGTCCGGTCAAATCGAGGTTATGGTGGTGCTCGCCGAGATCGGCCGGCGACTGGCGCCCGAACCCGTCGTCGACGCCGCGCTGGGGCCGGGCACGGTGATCGCTGAAGCCGGCACTTCCGAGCAGCACCGGCTGGTGGAAGACGTCGCCGCGGGTCAGCGCTTGCTGGCGTTCGCTCACTCCGAGCCGCGTGGGCGAGACGCCGGCGACGCCACCCACGCCGAACGACAAGGTGATTCGTGGTTGTTGAGCGGCCGGAAGAACCCGGTACTGGCCGGAGACTGCGCCGACACACTGGTGGTCAGCGCCGTGCTCGACGACGGCGGCACCGGACTGTTTCTGGTGGACGCACAGACGGTCGCCCGTCACCCCTACCGGACGTTCGACGGTCGCCGCGCCGCCGAGGTCGTTCTCGACGGGGTACCTGCCGAGCCGCTGGGCAACGGCGCCGACGCGTCGGCGATCATCCAGCGCGCCGTCATCCGTATTCAGTCGGCGTTGTGTGCCGAGGCGCTGGGCGCAATGGAGGAATCGTTACGGCTGACCACCGAATACCTCAAGACCCGAAAACAGTTCGGGGTCACCCTGAACACGTTTCAGACCCTTACCCAGCGGGCCGCCGACATGTACGTCTCGCTGGAGTTGGCCCGCAGCATGACCTTGTATGCGGCGATGTCCATCGCCGACGACAACGTGGATCCGCTCATCGCGGCCCGGGCTAAGCTGCAGGTCGGCCGATCCGGACGCCACATCGCCCAGGAGTCCATCCAGTTGCACGGCGGTATCGGTATGACCTGGGAATATCCGCTCGGTCACTACGCGGCGCGGCTGACCGCGATCGAGCAGACCCTGGGGTCATCGCAGGACCAGCTGCATATTCTGATCGACCACCTCGACGACTACGATCTGGCCCGCCTGTAGGCCGCCGGTAATTGGCGCGAGCCAGGGCAGCACCCAATTTTCGCACCGCCGCCGGCGACGGCTGCGGAATCAGAAGAAGAAGCCGAGCTGGGCTGGCACATCGCTGGCGAAGGCGGCATCCAGACGATGAACAAGCTCGACATTTTTGCACCGCAATCGATTCGCCTTTGCCAACGCCGATGCCCGGTGACCGCCCAGATACAAACTGCCCAGCACGTCGAGGTCCAGTTCGACGTCGGCCGGGGCATCGGTCGGGATACAAACGGCTCGGCCGCCGTCGATCTGCAGGGCGAATCGTCCGCCATCGGCCCGGAACCCGTCGGAAACATCCAGTACCGTCGACAGGTCCCCGGTGTAGCGACGAGCCTGCAGCGCAGCGGGGACATCCATCAGCCGCAGCCACAGATCATCTTTGCGGCCCGTGGTGCGGGCCAGCCGGGTATCGGTCAAAAGATACGGCAGCGGATCGTCCGGGTAGGTGCCGACCACGATCGTCGCCATCAGGTCCAGCCCGAGCAATGCCCGCCACAGCGCGCTGTGCGCCTCGACGGTTGCGGCGCGGAATTCGCCGATCCGCACGGTCTTGGGAGCGTGGCCGTGCACCCGATACAGCACGTAGCCGTCGGGGTGGGCCAGTGCGAACCACTCGGTTCCGCCGCGCCGAGTGTATTTCCGGTCGGCGAGCAGGTCGTCCCAGAGTGGCGCCGGCCGTACCAATCCGCCCGGTGTGTGTTGCCGCCACCGGTCATAGATGGTGATGAGGTCGTCGCGGTGCTCGGCCGGCCGGACCAACCGGACACCGCCCGGGTCGACCGCGTCGGCGTGTAACCGGGCGAATCGGCGGTCGATGGTCAACTCGTGCTCGGTGGTGGCCGGACCGTAGCCGAACCGTCCGTAGATTCCGCCCTCACTGGCCGTCAGGGCCGCCACCGGATATCCGCGATCGGCGATGCGCCGATGCAACTCCTCGTACATGGCCCGCAGGATTCCGCGTCTGCGGTGGGTCGGTGCGACCACCACCAGGCTGACGCCGGCTGTGGGCAGCACCGCCCCACCGGGCACCGTGAGTCGCAGATCCAGATACATCGCATTGCCGACGATCTCTGCGCCGTCGCTGACCACCACCGCGGAGTCAGATGTCAACAGTGCCCGCCACGGGGTGAATGATTCCGGATCGAGCGACCAGCCGAAACCGGTGGCGGCCAACAGCGATATCACCGGCCAGTCATCATCGGTTGCGGTCCGCACCGTCCAGGTGGTCACGAAACTCGACGGTACTTGACCGTTTCGAAAGCATCGGCGCGGCGCACCCCAATATGGTGGTCCTACACCGTCACGAGGAGCGCCATGACCCGCAGCACCGCCGACCGCCCGCTACGGGTGATCCAGTGGACGACCGGCAATATCGGGCGGCGGTCGTTGCACGCCATCATCGGCCGGCCGGACCTGGAGTTGGTCGGCGTCTACGCACACGGGCCGGAGAAGGTCGGTGCCGACGCCGCTGACCTGGCCGGCTGGTCAGCTGACTCCGGCCGGCGCACCGGCATCACCGCTACCAACGACGTGGACACGTTACTGGCGCTGAAGCCCGATGCCTGCTGTTACAACCCGCTGTGGGCGAGCATCGATGACCTGGTGCGACTGCTGGAAGCCGGGGTTAACGTGTGCTCCACTGCAGCTTGGATCACCGGCGGCAAACAAACCGCCGCCGACCAACAACGCATCCGGGACGCGTGTCGAACCGGACGGTCGACGATGTTCGGCAGCGGAGCGCATCCCGGGCTCACCAACGTGGTCGGCATGGTGCTGTCCGGTGCCTGCGAGCGGGTTGACGAAATCCGCATCACCGAATCGGTGGACTGTTCGACATATGAGTCGGCGGACACCATGACGGCGATGGGTTTCTCGCGGCATCCCAGCACTCCGGGCCTGGCCGACAGCGTACGGCGGGAAAGCGAAGTCTTCGCCGAGTCGGCGGCAATGATGGCCGATGCGATGGGCGCGCGGTTGGACAAGATGACCTTCGACGTGCAGTTCACCGCCGCCACCGGTGACACCGACCTGGGCTTCATGTCGATTAAGGCCGGAACTGTGGGCAGCGTCTACGGATACCACCGCGGCTGGTCCGGTGAACGCAACGTGGTCAGCGTCGGATTCAACTGGGCGATGGGCGATTACGTCACCCCGCCAAAACCGCTGGCGCACGGTCATGTGATTCAGGTGTTCGGGCTGCCCAACCTGCGCACGGTTCTGCACTGCTTGCCGCCGGCGGATTGGACCGAGCCGGGCTTCGGCGGGCTGGGCTCGATTTATACCGCGATGCCGGTCACCAATGCGATACCGGCGGTGGTCGCCGCTGCACCCGGCGTCGTCACGCTGGCCGACCTGCCCCCGGTGACCGGCCGCGCCGCGGCACCGGGTCGGTAGGGTCGCCGAGCCCAGTCGCTGTACGCGCGCACAACGCACCCTCTAGGATCGTTAGCCGTGCGAAGGTTCTATCGGCGAGACGGACGCTGAGGTGCCGAGGTTTTCTCCGATCGGCACACTGAGGCGACATTGGATACCACTCATCTTCGTGGTGGTGCTGACTATTTCCGGCGTGGCCGTCAACCGGCTGCATAAGGTATTCGCCTCCCAAGACCTCAACCCCAACGCCGGCGCCGGGATCGAGATCGTGCAGTTCAATCCGAAATATATCGGCTACGAAGCCTTCGGCCCGCCCGGCACCACCGCCGACATCAACTACTGGGACGCCGAGGCCAACGTCCACCAAGTCAACAACGTGCCGTTGCCGTGGTCGTACACCGTCGTCACCGTCCTGCCGGCGGTCATGGCCAACATGATCGTGCAAGGTGATGGCAACGAAATCGGCTGCCGCATCAAAATCGATGACCGGTTGCTCGACGAGCGGCGCGCCGTCGGCGGTAATGCCCAGACCTTCTGTCTGGTGAAATCCGGATGACCCAGCACACCGCGGCGCCCGCGGATCGGCGACCCAAGCGGCCGTTCTTCGCCCACATGCTGCGCATCTTCGCCGTACCGATCATTATCGGCTGGGTGGCGCTGACGATCATGGTGAATATCTTTGTTCCCCAATTGGAAGTGATTTCCGAACAGCACTCGGCACCACTGGCGCCGATGGACGCGCCGTCGATGCAAGCGATGATGCGGGTCGGCCAGAACTTTCAGGAATACAACTCCAACAGCACCGTGATGATGGTCGTCGAGGGTCAAGACGAACTCGGTGAGGCCGCGCATCACTACTACGACGAGATACTTCAAAAACTCTATAAAGATCGGGAGCACGTCGAGCACATTCAAGATTTCTGGAGCGACCGACTGACCGCGGCCGGTGTCCAGAGTTCCGACGCCAAGGCCGCCTACGTCTTGCTGAACCTGGCCGGCAACCAGGGTGAAACCTTCGCCAACGAATCGGTCAAAGCGGTTCGTAAGGCGATCGACGACACGCCGGCGCCCACCGGGGTGCAGGCGTACGTTGCCGGGCCGGCCGCGCTCACCGCCGATCTGCGCGAAATCGGCGACTCCAGCCTGGTGAAGATCACCCTGTTCACCCTCGGCGCGATCGCGTTCATGCTGCTGGTCGTCTTCCGGTCGGTCACCACCATGCTGGTGCAGTTTTTCCTGACGCTGCTGGAACTGGCCTGCGCTCGTGGAGTTGTCGCGTTTCTCGGCTATCACGGCGTCATGGGGCTGACCACGTTCGCGGTCAATATCATGGTGATGCTGGCGATCGCGGCCGGCACCGATTACGGGATATTCCTCATCGGGCGGTACCGAGAGGCCCGGATGGCCGGTGAGGACCGGATAGAGGCCTACTACACCACCGTTCGCAGTGTCACCCCGGTCGTGTTGGGTTCGGGTTTGACGATCGCCGGGGCGTCGGCGGTGCTCTACTTCACCCGACTGCCGTATTTCCACACCATGGGTATTCCGGTCTCGGTGGGCATGGTCGTCGTGGTGGCCGCCGCTCTCACCCTGGGGCCGGCCGTCGTCGTTGCGGCCAGCAGTTTCGGTCTGCTGGCGCCCAAGCAACAAAAGCCGGGCCGGTTCTGGCGCAATGTCGGCATATCGGTTGTCCGCTGGCCGGCTCCGATCATGGTGGCCAGCGGTGCGGTCGTCCTGATCGGCCTGGTCGCGCTGCCGGGGTTCAAACCCGGTTACGACGACCGCCAATATCTGCCCAAGGACACCCCGGTCAATGTGGGCTACGCGGCCGGGGAGCGACACTTCACCGGGGCCCGGATGGCTCCCGACATCACCATGATCGAGGCCGACCACGATATGCGAAATCCAGCCGACATGCTGGTCTTGGATCGGGTCGCGAAAAATATCATGCGGGTGGTCGGTATCGCGATGGACCAGAGCATCACGCGGCCCTTGGGGATCCCACTGCAGCACAGCTCGATACCGTTTCAGCTCAGCGTCGCGAACCAGCTGATCATCCAGAACATGAAGACATTGAAAGACCGGGTCAGCGACATCAATACGATATCCCAGCAACTCGACAAGGACATCAGCCTGCTTGTCGAGATGTACGGCTACCTCAAGGAAGTCACCAATACCACCGATGATCTCGCCGGCGTGACCAGGGATACGGTTAGAGTGGCCGACGAGCTCCGTGACCACATCGCCGACTCCCTCGACTTCTTCAGGGTTTTCGAAACCTACTTCCACTGGGAGCCGCACTGCTACCAGATTCCGTTCTGCTGGGCGCTTCGATCGACGTTTGAATCGGCGGAAACAACCGACAAGCTTTCCGAACAGTTACACTTTCTCTCCCGCGACATCGACAAGATCAATCTCCTTCTCCCGCAGGCGGTTGACCTGCTGCCGGCGGTGGTCGACACGCTGCAAATCATGCACACCCTGGTGGTCACCGTGCACAGCACATTCTCGGCGTTCGTCGACCAACTAGAAGACCTCAGCGACACCCAGATCATGATGGGTCAAAGTTTTGACGACTCCAAAAACGACGACTTTTTCTATCTCCCCGCAGAAGCGTGGGACAACAAGGATTTCCAGACCGGGCTCAGGCTGTTCATGTCGCCGGACGGTAAGTCGGCCCGGTTTTTCATCACTCACCAGACCTACCCGGCCACCCCGGAAGGAATCGCCCGGGTCGAACCGGAGCGCATCGCGGCCCAGGAGGCGCTGAAACAGTCGTCGCTGTCCGGAGCCAAGGTGTACGTGGGCGGGATGGCGGCCCTCTACAAGGACATGCACGACGGTGCCGAGTTCGACCTGATGATCGCGATCGTGGCGTCGCTGACCCTGATTTTTTTGATCATGATGATGATCACTCGAAGTTTGGTCGCCGCCGCGGTCATCGTCGGAACCGCGTCCAGTTCGATCGCGGCGTCCTTCGGCATCTCGGTGCTCATTTGGCAAGACATCTTCGGGCAGCACATCTACTGGGTGGTGATGGTGCTGGCGGTGATCGTACTGTTGGCCGTCGGGTCCGACTACAACTTGCTGCTGGTTTCCCGGTTCGAAGAAGAGATCCATGCCGGCCTGAAAACCGGATATATCCGAGCGATGGCCGGCAGCGGCGGGGTGGTGACGTCGGCCGGCATGGTGTTCGCCGCCACGATGGCCATCATGTACTTCAGCGATCTCAAGGCGATCGGAATGTACGGCACCACCGTCGCGATCGGCTTGCTGGTGGACACTTTTGTGGTGCGTGCCTTTTTCATGCCGTCGATCGCGACCCTGCTGGGCCGCTGGTTCTGGTGGCCGCAGGTGATGAAGCCACGCGGGCCGAACCTGAATGTGCGCGGGATCGCCGCACACACCCCGCACCAGGACGCCGGCGCAACAACCGACCGGCTGGCCACCACCACATCGACCCAGTCGACGCATCCGGACCAGCCGCACGATTGAGATTCAGTCGCCGCCAGTGACATTGACGCATACGGCAATCGCGCCCGCTCCGACGTGCAGTCCCAGTGCCGGCCCCAGGTCGGTGACGATTGGTGGCTCGGCCGGCGACAACCGACCGGCCAGGGTGCTGGCCACCTCGGCGGCGCGGTCCGGGTTTGCGACGTGGTGCACGGCCACCACGGCGGGGCGATCGCCGACCACCTCACAAACCCGGTCGATCATCGCTGCCGCCGCCTTGCCCGCAGTGCGAATGCGCTGAGCTAAAACGAGTTTTCCGTCGTCGATACGGAGCAACGGTTTCAGGGACAGCGCAGTGCCCAGCCACGCCTCGGCACTACCGATCCGTCCACTGCGGCGCAGGTTCTCCAGTCGGTGCACGACAAGATAGGCGTACCCGCGAGCTGCCGCCGAATCTGCCGCGGCCACCACAGCGTCCAGGTCGGCACCGTGTGCGGCGACACGCGCAGCAGCGAGCGCCACGAAGCCGGTACCCATGGCCGTCGATTTCGAGTCGACCACTCGGACCGCTGCACCGAAGTTGGTTGCGGCACCCTTGGCGATTCCGAATGTGCTGGACAGCGCCGACGAAATGTGCACCGCCACCACACCGTCACCGCCGCTGTCGGACAGCGCCTGCTGGTAGACCGAACGCAGCTCCGCCGGACTGGCTCCAGCGGTGGTGGCTTGCTCACGCTGATAGATGTCATCGGGAATCGGGTCGATGCCGTCGCGCAGATCAGCACCATCGAACAGGACATGCAAGGGCACCTGGCGGATTTCCCACCGCTCCCGCAGATCGGTGGGAAGGCACGCCGATGAGTCGGTCACCACGACAACACTCATGCGTTCCCTGACACACCGGCTTCGGCCAGCGCTTTGAGCATCAGCTCCGCCACGGCCTGATGGGCCTCGAAATTCCAGTGGATGCCGTCAGGGTTGGCCCGGCCGTCCAGAATATGTTCGGCGACCGCAGCTTTCAGGTCGACGAGTGGGACATCATGCTGCGCAGCCCATTTAGTTATCGCGGCGGCAGTAGCGGGACGTCCGTGATGAGCTTTGCCGTAAGCCGGTGCGGCATGCACCGATGGTAGCGAAGCCACGATGGGGATGCCGGGCCGGTTGAAATCCACAGCGCTTCTGGTTAATTCAAGGTACTCGACGGTCAGATGCGCTGGCAGCGCCGATCGTGCCACCGGGGAGAGCCGCGGCTGCACCCAGCCGTAGCCGTTCCGCACCCATCGCCGCGCCCACGGTGGACGCACATAGCGGATGAGTTCGCGCAATGCGGTCGGCAGCACCGACGGCAGCGAATCCATGCCGCTGGTGGCGAAGACCACCGCGCCGGCCCGGGGCAGCGCCGCCCAGGCGCGTGGGTCTTGGGTGGCCGCCCACCACACGTCTCGGCAGGTCCAACCGATGCGGCCGATCAGTTCGGGTTGCCAGCCCAACTCGGCGGCAACGATGTTGGGCCAGATCCGTGGGTCGTCCGCGGGCAAGCCACCGGCGGGTCCGTAATACGCCAGCGAGTCGGCGAAGATCAGCAGCACCGGCTGTGCTCCGGCCGCCGGTTTAACGGACATCGCCGGCCACCTGCGCTGAGGCGTTCCACACGTCGAGCCGCCAGCTGACACCCGGAAAGTCAGCGCCAGCATCGGAGTGCCCGCCCAACTGTACCCAGCTGGCATTGGCCAGGCCGCCCAGCACGGGCCAGTTGTCCACCGGCAGACGCAGCAGCGCCGCGGTCAGCGCGGCGATCAAACCGCCGTGTGCGACCAACACCACCGGGCGCTCGGGTTCGTCAGCGGCACCCCACCGCGGCTCACCGGCGACCAGTTCGGTAATCAGCGGCGTGCTGCGCCGGGCCACATCAACCCGGCTCTCGCCGCCATGCGGCGCCCAGCGGGCGTCTGCGCGCCACGCTCGCCGCGCACCGGGGGCGGCGGCATCCACCTCTGCACGGGTTGAGCCCTGCCAGTCACCGAGATGGGTTTCACGCAGCCGAACGTCCACCCGGACCGGCAAACCGGTGTACTCGCCCAGCACAACCGCGGTGTCGTAGGCACGTCGTAGATCCGAGGACACGATCAGCAGCGGCTGGAGTTTGCTCAACTGTTCGGCGACGGTGACGGCCTGGATACGACCCAGGTCGCTCAGCACGGTGTCCAGCTGCCCCTGCATCCGGCTCTCCGCATTGAATTCGCTCTGGCCGTGTCGGAGCATGACCAGCCGACGAACTCTCATGGCGGCTCTCCGGTGTCCGCGGTCGGTTCGACCGGCAGACGCTCCAGATTCACCGCCACCGCCGGGCAGTCCCGCCACAATCGGTCCAGGGCATAGAAGTCGCGTTCATCCTGATGCTGGATGTGCACCACGATGTCGATGTAGTCCAACAGGGTCCACCGGCCTTCGCGGCCACCCTCGCGGCGAGCCGGCCGGTAACCCGCTTCCCGCATCTTCTTTTCCACCTCGTCGACGATGGCGTTGACCTGACGCTCATTGGACGCCGAGGCGATGACGAAACAGTCGGTGATGACCAGTTGCCCCGAGACATCGATGACTACGACATCGTTGGCCAGTTTGGCCGCTGCGGCGCGAGCGGCCACGGTTGCCATATGGACAGCTTCCGCGGTGGCGGTCATAAGGCCAGCCCCCCGGGATCCGGTGTGCGGTAGAGGCGTCGTTTGGCGACATACTGGACCACGCCGTCGGGCACCAGGTACCAGATCGGTCGAGACTGCGCGGCACGCTGCCGGCACTCGGTTGACGAGATCGCCAGCGCGGGGACCTCGATCAGGGTGAGGGCACCGGCGGGCAGCTCATGGAGCACATCGGTCAGGTGATCGCCGTTGAGCTCGTAGCCAGGCCTGCTCACCGCAACGAACCGGGCCATGGCGAACATCTGCTCCCAGTCCTGCCAGGACAGAATGGTGGCCAGTGCGTCTGCCCCGGTGATGAAGTACAACTCGGCATCGGGATGGAGGCTGTGCAGGTCGTGCAGGGTGTCCTTGGTGAAGGTGGTTCCGCCGCGGTCGATATCGACCCGGCTCACCGAGAAGCGGGGGTTGGAGGCGGTCGCGATCACTGTCATCAGGTAGCGGTCCTCGGCGGCAGTGACGCGGCGGTCTTTCAGCCAGGGCTGACCGGTCGGCACGAAGATGACCTCGTCGAGGTCGAAGCGGTGCGCCACCTCGCTGGCCGCGACCAGGTGACCGTTATGGACGGGATCGAACGTCCCGCCCATAACCCCCAAGCGCTGGCGTTTTCGCACGGTAGGCCAGCTTACTTGGATGCTTGGTTACCAGCGCGAGCGTGCGTGGTGGCTCACACCGGTAGGAGTTGGTCGATCACTGCAGCCAGCTGTTTCGCCGACCGGCATTCGTGCATGGCGATCACCTCTTGATAACGGGGGATCTCCGAATCGCCGCTGCCCCATAGCTGCCTGGGCTCCGGGTTGAGCCAGTGCGCCTGCCGGCTGGCGGTCACCAGGTGCGCCAGGACGTCCAGGCCCGGGTTGCGGTAATTGGTGCGGCCGTCACCGAGCACCAGCAGCGAACTGCGCGGCGACAGCACGTTCGGGTACTTCTCGGTGAACGACCCGAATGCGTTGCCGTAGTCGGAGTGGCCGTCGCGGGTGTAGACGCTGGACTCTCGGGTGATCCGCTGGATGGCCACCGCCAGGTCGGCCTCCGGGCCGAACAGGTGCGTCACCTCGTCGGTGGTG
>CAZPZQ010000027.1:0-19930 GCA_964590745.1 uncultured Mycobacterium sp.
CCGTCGCCGCCGTCGCCGCCGTCGCCGCCGTCGCCGCCGGTGCCGAACAGGAACCCGCCGGCCCCGCCGGCGCCGCCGGCCCCGCCGGCCCCGCCGAACTGACCGTCCCCGCCGTCGGTGCCGTCGCCGCCGTCGCCGAACAGGAACCCGGCGTTGCCACCGGTACCGGGCGCACCGTCGATCGGCTCGGAGTCCGCGGCGGTGACAGCGGCACCGGGCCCGCCGACCGCCGCCGCACCCCCGGCCTGGCCGCCGTTACCGAACAGCCAGCCAGCGTCTCCGCCGCTGCCGCTGTAGCCGTAACCGGCCCCGCCGTCACCGAACAGCAGCCCGGCATTGCCGCCGTCGACGTGCGCGGCGGTGCCGGCGGTACCGTCACCGATCAGATACTGCCCGGCCACGGTGTTGATGAACCCGTCGACCAACTGACCCAGCGGGCTGTTGATCCAGCTTTCGATGTCGGCGTGCAGCGGGGCGTAGACCACCTGGTCGAACCACCCGGCCAGCGTCGCGTCGATGGCCGCGCTCGGCAACGCGGCTGACAGGTCGGCGCCCGGATCGACGCCACCGGTTGCCGGGTCGAGCAGGTCGACCAGCCAGTCGAAATCGGCGTGCGCCGGCGGCACGGCGGCCACCGGCGTCAACCCGAACGCCAAAACCGCCCCCGCCGCCGTGCCGGCACCGATTGCCCGGCGGCGACACCGCACCCCAGTGCGGTGTGAGCTGCGATTTTTCCTGGTGCTGCGGCTGGTAGCCATGGGACCGCATCCTCTCGGCGGGATTGTCTGGCGCTGAAGTTAGGCGCTGCAACGGCGCTCGGATAGAGGGGTTTCCCTATACTTTGGGACTTTGCGGCCCGTGTGGCCGCCCCGCACCCCTCGCCAGGCCCCGGGATCGTCGACAATCGGCAGACGACGAGAAAGGGACTCGAAAGTGCCGCGCTACATCACCATCACGCTGACCAAGCGCAACGTGTCCTGCCGGGCGCGACTGCTCGACGAGGCGGCGCCGCGCACCTGCGCCGCCGTCTGGGACGCATTGCCGCTCGCCGGGCAGGCCTACCACGGCAAGTACGCCCGCAACGAGGTGTACACGCTGTTATCGCCGCTGACCGCACCGGGCCGGGAAAACTGCACGGTCACGCCGATTCCCGGGGATGTCTGCTTCTTCGCCTTCGACGCCGCCGAGATCGGCAACCCGGCCTACGGCTATGACCAAGGCGCGCAAGCGCATTCGCCGCGGGGCGCCACCGATTTAGCGATCTTCTACGGCCGCAACAACCTGCTGCTCAACGGTGACATCGGCTGGGTTCCCGGCAACGTGTTCGCCACCATCGAAGACGGTCTCACCGAGATGGCGGCGGCCTGCAATGACCTGTGGATGGCCGGCGCGGTCGGCGAAGAATTGGCCTTCGCCCGCGGTTAGTTCCCCCTCGCCGCGAACGTGCACAGATGTACACAAAAACGACCGCCTGAATTCAAGCCGACTCGGGCGGCATTTTATGCACGTTCACGGCAAGAGGAAGCCCCAAAAGGCCCCAAAAGCCCCAAAAGCTCAAGCCAATACTTGCTCGGCGAATAGGCCCACCGCCAACACCAGGTCGTCGCTGTGCCGGGGGCCGACAATCTGCATGCCGATCGGCAGCCCGTCGTCGGTACGTCCGATCGGGATGCTCAGGGCCGGCTGCTGGGTCATGTTGAACGGGTATGTGAACGGCGTCCACTGCGCCCACCAGCGCATCCCCGAGCCGACCGGCACATCGTGACCGGCGGCGAACGGCAGGATCGGCACCGTCGGGGTGATCAGCAGGTTGTGCCGTTCGTGGAACTGCCCCATCACCAGGCCCAGGTCGACGCTGACCTGCCGGGCGGCCAGATAGTCCACCCCGGAAACGGCCAGGCCGCGGTCCCACATGTCGACCAGCCCGGGGTCGACCAGCTCACGGGACCGCTCATGACCGCGCAGGCTGCCGGCCACCCCGGTCGCCCACAGCACCTCGAAGGCGTCGATCGGGTCGGCGAAACCCGGGTCGGCCTGCACCACGTGCAGCCCGGCATCGGCCAGCGCGCGCACCGCCTCGGCGACCGCGGCCTCGATCTGTGGGTCGACGTCGGCATAGCCCAGGGTGGGGGAGTAGGCCACGTCCAAGCCGACCACGTCGCGGCGCACCTCGCCGCGGTAGGTGGTCAGCAACGGCGGCAGTGACGTCGGGTCCCGGTGGTCGGGCAGCGCGATGATGTCCATCAGCACCGCGGCATCCTCGACCGTCCGGGTGATCGGTCCGCCGTGCGCCAGCGGACCGAACGGGCTGATCGGATACATGGGCACCCGGCCGTGGGTGGGTTTGAAGCCGACCACGCCGCAGAAACTGGCCGGGATGCGGATGCTGCCGCCGCCGTCAGTGCCCAGCGCCAGCGGCACCATCCCGGCTGCGACCGCTGCGGCGCTGCCACCCGAGGAGCCGCCGGCCGTGCGGGCGGTATCGACCGGGTTGCGGGTGATGCCGGTCCGCGGGCTGTCGGTGACGGCTTTCCAGGCCAGTTCGGGAGTGGTGGTCTTGCCGAGCAGCACCATGCCGTCGTCGCGCATCTTGCCCACCGCCGGGCTGTCGTCCGGCCACGGTCCGGCGGCGTCGGTGAGCAGCGAGCCGCGCAGGGTGGGCCAGCCGGCGGTGCGGAACACGTCTTTGATGGCCACCGGGACCCCGTCGAGCAGCCCCTTGGTGTAGTTGCCGGCCCAACGGGCCTCCGACTTGCGTGCGTGCGCCAACGCGGCGTCCTCGTCAACCAGGCAGAACGCGTTGACGTCGCCGTCGCGTTCGGCGATCGCCGCGAGCGCGTCCGCGGTTGCCTCCACCGGGGACAGCTCGCCGGAGGTGTAGGCGGCCACCAGTTGCAGCGCCGTCAAATGGCTCGGTGGGGTCATTGGTGCGGCGCTCCTGAACCGGTCGGCACGTACCCGCGGCGCTTGTCGACCACGTTGTGCAGCGGCTGCCCGGACCGGTATCGGCGAAAGTTGGCAATGAACTGCAGCTGCAACTCGGTGCGCCAGCCGTGCACATCGCCGCTGTTATGCGGAGTCAGATACACGTTGGGGGTAGTCCACAGCGGATGGTCGGGCGGCGGCGGCTCGGGATCGACGACGTCGAGCGTCGCGCCGGCCAACCGCCCGGTCCGCACCGCCTCCAACAGGGCGTCGGTGACCACCAGTTCGCCGCGCCCGACGTTGATCAGCCGGGCCCGGCCCGGCATCGCGGCCAACACGTCAGCATCGACCATGCCACGGGTCTCGGCGGTCAGCGGCGCGGCCAGCACCACGTAATCGGCGTCGGCGACCGCGGCGAGCAGATCGGTGGTGATCTCGCCGAAGTCCGGGTCGCTCCGGGCAGTGCGGCCCACGCCGCGCACCGTCATCCCGGCAGCGCGCAGCAGCCGCGCGATCGCCCGGCCCACCGGGCCCGGGCCGACGATGGTCACCGACGCGCCGGCGATCCGCTCGGCATCGAAGTGCTGCCAGCGATGCGCCAGCTGGGCGCGCAGCGAGCGGGGGAAATCCTTGGCGAAGGCCAACACCTGGCCCAGCACATACTCGGCGATCGGCGCCTCGAAGATGCCGCGGGAGTTGGTGACGACGATGTCGCTGTCGATCAACTCGTCGAACAGCACCGCATCCACCCCGATGGCCGCCACCTGCACCCAGCGCAACGAGTCGGCCGCCGGCCAGGCCGGCTGCAGCGCCGGAGAGGAGAAGTCGTAGAGGAACAACACGTCCGAACCCGGCAGCGCCTCGGCAAGCTGGGCCGACGGCACCATCCGTAGTTCGGCGGCGGTGCTGATCGCCTCGAGTTCGGTAGGGGCCGACGCGCCATATTGGACGGTGACCACCGGGCGCGCGTCCACATTGACACGGTAAGAAGACATCGTATGATTGTCAACAATCCAGGGTTGGCCTGGAGCGGTACGGCAGTGCGGGGCCGCCCATGGATCTGTCTCGGTTGTCCGAGCTACCGGAATTCGACGGGCCGGCAGAACTGCGTGGAATCGGCATCATCGCGCCATTTGACCTGGCGATCGAGCGCGAGCTGTGGCGCTGGATCCCCGCGGAGGTCACCCTGCATCTGGCCCGCACCCGCTATGAGCCGGTGCCGGTGAGCCGCACCATGGCCGAGCTGGTGTCCGACACCCATCACCTGGAGGCCGCCACCCGCGACGTGCTGCACGTCGAACCCGAGGTGGTTGCCTACCTGTGCGCGTCGGGCAGCTTCGTCAACGGCGTGGAATATGAGAAGACGCTGGTCGCCGCCATCGAGGCGGCGGGCGCCCCGGCCGCGGTCACCACGTCCGGTGCGCTCGCCGAAGCGGTTCAGGCGCTGCACATCTCCCGGATGTCGGTGATTACTCCGTACGACGAAGAGCTCACCGACCTGTTGCGGATGTTCTTGACCGAGCTCGGCGTCACCGTGCTCCGGTCGGATTACCTGGGCCTTGGCGGCGGCATCTGGAAGGTGAATTACCGCACGGTAGCCGAACGGATCCTCGCGGTCGACGACCCGGACGCCGAGGCCATCTTCGTCAGCTGCACCAACCTGCGCACCTACGACATCGTCGACCCGCTGGAGAAAATGCTGGGCAAGCCGATCCTGACCGCCAACAAACTCACCATGTGGGCCTGCCTGAGCCGGATGGGCCTGCCGATGGTGGGTCCGGGCCGCTTTCTGCGCGACGTCTTCACCGGAGCGAAACGATGACGACCGGCCAACCCGGCGCCCCGACCGTCGGCTTCATCTATCCCGACCACGCCGCCGAATCCGATTACCCGATCGCCGGACAGCTGCTCGGGGTGAACCTCCCGGTGGTGCACGTCTACGGCACCGACCTGCACGCGGTGCCCGAGCTGATGGACCTGGGCAGCCCGGTCCGGCTGGCCCAGGGCGCCGAGCTGCTGGCGCCGCACCGGCCGGCCGCGGTGGTGTGGGCCTGCACGTCGGGCAGCTTCGTGTTCGGACCCGACGGTGCCGCTGAACAGGTGGCCGGCTTGTCGGCGGCCGCCGGGGCGCCGGCGTCGAGTACGTCGTTCGCCTTCGTGCATGCGTTGGCGGCGCTGGGCTGTTCCCGGGTTGCGGTGGCCGCCAGCTACCCGAGCGATATCGCCGAGCTGTTCGTGAACTTCCTGGCCGCCCACGGTGTCAACGTTTATTCGATGGGAAGTGCCGGCATCGACACCGCGGCCGAGGTGAGCCGCCTGACGGCGGAGCAGGTGCAGACCCTGGCGTTGGCCAACGACACTGATACCGCAGAAGCGCTGTTGATTCCGGATACCGCGATGCACACCGTGAGCCAGGTCGAGGCGCTGGAGCGATTGCTGCACAAGCCGGTGCTGACCGCCAACGCGGTGACCGTGTGGGAAGGTTTACGCATCGCCGGCATAGCGCGCCAGGTCGACGGCCTTGGCATGCTGTTCGCCCGCGGACAGTTGCAGGAAGCGGGTGACAGCAGGCGATGACGATCTCGCAGGACACCTCGTTCGAGCCGCTAAGTCGGCAGTCGACGGCCGAGCTGATCGCTGAGCGGCTACGGGACGCGATTACCCGCGGCCAGCTACACCCCGGTCAACAACTCGGTGAGGCGAGCTTGGCCACCCAGTTCGACGTGTCCCGCGGGCCGCTGCGAGAGGCGATGCAGCGGTTGGTGGCCGAGGGTTTGCTGCGCAGCGAACGCCACCGCGGCATCTTCGTCATCGAACTCAGCGACGACGACCTACGCGACGTGTACCGGGCTCGCAAGGCCTTCGAGCGGGTGGCCGTCGTCGAGGTGTTCCGCGGTGACGTCGCCGCCGCGTGGTTGCGGCTCAAGGAGCCAGTCGACGCGATGAGCACGGCGGCCCGCCGGCGTGACCGGGTCGCGATGGCCGACGCCGACCAGCTCTTCCACGAGGTGCTGGTCGACTGTGCCGGCAGTCCCCGCCTGCATCGGGCGATGCGAACCCTGCTGGGCGAAACCCGAATCCTGCTCGGCGAACTCGAAGAGGCTTATCCCGATTTGGGTGAGCAGGTCGCCGAGCATGTCGCGCTGCGCGACGCGATCGGCGCCGGTGATGAAGCAACGGTGCTGCGGCTTATCGACGAACACCTCGACGACGCGGTGCACCGGCTGCTCACCCGCCGCGCTCGTTGAGGGGACCTCTACCGGGAGCGCGCACAAAATACCACCTCGACCCGATGGCGGCCGGCTGTACAACTCTGCACGCTCGCCATAAAAGGGCTAGGGGCGGGCCGCTATTCGCGTCTGAGCCGCGACTCGACAAAGCGCTCCAAGGCTTCCCAGTCTTTGACGGCGGCGGCGAACGGCGCTTTGGGCTTGGCCACCGATCCGTGGTCGAGCACGTAGCCGACCAGCTTGCCGAGCGGACGGTCCGGTTTCAGGGTTGCCTCGACGATGCCGTCCTCGGCGTATTCGCCGACGTCGCGCAGCAATTCGACGGCCAACTCGAGTTGTTCGCGGTCCACTGCGTCCGGCCCGTCAGTGAAATCGTCGGCCAGCCCGGTCAATACGTAGACGTTGTCGTCGGTGACGGCGATCGCCAGCGAGCCGTCATTGGCGGCGGTGCGGATGTCGTCGTAGGTGCTCAGACCGGACAGGTCATGGTCGTGCTCGTCGGCCAGGTAGCGGGCCAGCGCGCGCTCGGAGCCGAACACACTGATCCGGCCGTTGCGGCCCAAGAAGATCGGCTGATCGTCGAGATAGCAGCGCAGCGTGTAAAACGTCCCGGCCCCGATCATGATTCGGACCGGGTCGATACCCACCTTGGTCCAGAAGTCGTCGTCGCTGCCCAGAACCACCGTCTCGATCTTCGCGTCGACATCGGCGGCCGCCTCGTCTTCGGAAGGCTCTTCGGTGCCGGTCTCCGCGCTCGCCCCGGTGGAGTCGGTCTCGGCTGTATCGTCGTCCGGGCGCGGCTCGGCCAATTCTTCGGCAGCCCGGGCGGACTCCTTCTCGTCGACTTCCGGGGTGGCCATCACCGCCTCGATCGCGGCGAGCACATCATCCCAGTTGTGGCCGACAACCGCGGCGATCGAGTTCCAGCGTTTCCGCCCGGCCCGGCCGGTGAAATGATCGATCCCGCCAGGCAGGGTGCCCAAGACCGGGTTGCCGTTGAAGAACTTCGACACCGTGGCCAATTCGCACACCGAGCCAATCGAGGAAACCACCGTCAGCGCGTCGGCCAGGGTGTTGACCGATTTTTTGGTCGGTTTGTCGGCCAGCAACTCCTCGATCACCATCAGATCGAACTGGTTTTTCTTCACCGGATCCAGCCGGTGGGCGTTGGCCTCGGTGAGCTTGTGCCACGCCGGGTGGTCGACCAGGTCGTGGTCGGTGCTGGTCCGCACGAACGCGACCAGATCGGCGGCGGTCTCGAAACCGAACAGGTCGTCGTCTTTGCCCAAGAACGCCTCCCACTCGTCGCCGGCGTCACGCCACCGAGGCGCCCACAGCGTGTAGCGGTCGCCGGTGGTCAACCCCAGGCGGATGGGTACGAGGTCAGCAGCCATGGCCGAAAGGATAACGGCGAGGGTTCGCCGCACTGCCTACGGGACCGCGATGTCCGGTGTCGGCATCGCGGCGGCCGACGCTGGACCCGGGCGCGCCAGCAGGCCCGAACCGTTATCAGCCGGCCCAGATATCGGTGATGGCCGGCGCCCGTGCGGCCAAACCGAGCTTGGCCAGGCCATACATCTGCTCCAGCGTGGACAGCACGTTGTAGTGGCTGATCGGCTGCGGGTAGCTACCGGGTCGAACCCCGGCGCCGTAGAAGATGGTGGGGATCTGGTTGCGTGCGGTGTTGTCGTCCTCGTCCCAGGTCACGATCAGCAGGCTGTTGTTGGCCTTGGCCCACTCGGCGTAACCCGACAGATTCTGTTTCAGCCACGCGTCGCCCTGAGCGATCGAGCCGTCGTGCATGTTGTTGTCGCCGTTGGGGATAACGAACGATACGGTGGGCAGCCCGGAATAACCCTGCGGCCGGGACGGTGGCGGGAACGCGGAAAACGGCACCGAGTAACCGAGCGGGATGTTGGTGAAGTTGACCCAGGGCGCGTGCTTGCGCGCGTACTTGCCGGCCGTGCAGGCCGTCGAACCGACGGCCGGCAGGTCTTCGGCGAAACCCATGAAGGTGTGCCCGGCCGCCAGCAGCTGCGAACCCAGATTCGGGGTGGCGCCGGCGTTGACCGGGCAGGTGTTGTCCTTGACGCCGAGCGTGCTGCCGGCGAACAGGGCGAGGTAGTTGGGCTGGCTGGGATGGGTCTCGGCAAACGACTGCGACATCATCGCTCCGCCCGCCGCCAACTGGTTGAGGTAGGGCGCCGCCCGGTTGCCGATGATGTTGGCCTGCGAACGGTTTTCTTCGACCACGATCACGACGTGCGCGGGGGTGGGCACCGCGCCCGCGGTGAGCACAACCGGGCCCGGCCGGTCGGCGAGCTGCGCCGGCGGAACGCACCCGGCGGCGGCCAGCACGGACACTCCGATCAGTCGGGCAGCCGGAAACCCGCTTTTGCCTCGCCGAGGCCACCGCATGACGGGGAGTATAGGGACCGGCCCGGCCGGCCAACCGACATTGACAATGCGTGTCCAGCAGGCGAAAGATGACCCAGACAGGCTGAGTATCGCCATGCGATGCACATGAATGTCACAGGTTCGGGGAGGCCTCGGATGGCGACGATGCGGTTGCGTTCATCGTGTTCGGTGCTGCTGGCGACGCTATGTGCCGTTGTCCTCGCGCTGTCGTCGGTGCTGACGTCAGCCTTCGTGGTCGGGGTGGAGAAGTTCGTCGCCCAACTCAAGCTGCTGGCCGACGAGGGCTGGATCATGAGCGGCACCGGCCAGCCCGATCCCACTGTCGGGCCCTATATCGGTCAGGTGGAGGGGCTCTACCTGCAGCCATCGTCGGCGCTGTTTCCCGGGCAACTGACATTTCCTGGGTTCACCTTCCACGGCCTGACCACCCCGGAGCAGTTTTGTCCGTTCGTCTGCATCCCCGGTCAACCGCCGCTGACGTTCGGTAGTTCGGTGTTCGAGGGTGCCGGCCTGTTGGACCAAGCGATCCACGATCCACTGACATCCGGTGACAGCGTGGTGGCGTTCGGTTACTCCCAGAGCGCCACCGTGGCCACCGGAATGATGAATCTCCTGCAGGCCGACCCGCAGAAGTATGGCTACACCCCAGCGGATCTGGCGAATCTGCACACCGTGTTGATCGGCGACCCGAACAGCCCGATCGGCGGCATCCTGGACCGGTTCCAGTTCCCGGACGGTATCGAACCGTTCAGCTTGACCCCAGCCCCGCAGCACGTTCCGTTCGTCAATATCCCGCTGAGCATCGCCCCCACTCCGACCAGCGACTTCGGTGACGGCGCCATCTACGCCGGCGAATACGACGGTTGGGCCAACTTCCCGCAGGACCCGCTCAACATCCTGGCCGACATCAACGCCCTGATCGGCATCATCACCGTGCACGGTTTCTACCCGGCATACACCGCCGACCAGGTGGCCAGCGCCATTCACGTCGGCACGATCGGCAGTTCGGACTTCTACATGATTCCGGAGAACCTGCCCATCCTGCAGTTCATGTTCAACGGTGGGACCGCCGGGCAGTTCTTCGGCGACTTCTTCTCGCCGTGGGCGAGGTTGTTCATCGACTGGGGGTACGGCAACGCCGGCGACCCGGCGGTCGACGGGCTCTACAAGATCCCCGGTGGCGCCTTCATCGAAGGCAGCCCGTATCAGCAGGCGTTCGGCGTGGCCGGTGGCCCGTGGGCGGCCACCCCGCTCGGCGAACTGTACGACGGCTCCGCGTTCGCCAGTGTCGCCGATTCCGGCATTGCCGGGTTCTTCGAGAAGATGGATCCGTTGCAGATGCTGGCTGGTGTGCAGAACGCCCTCATTCAAAGCCTGATCGGCCCGTGGGCAGATGTCGCCGCCGCCGCCAACGGCGGCACGCTGTCGCCAGGCGCCATCAGCGCAATCGAGGGCATCACCGATGTGCTGCAGAACCTCACCGGCTACAACCTGGTCAACCTGATCGACCAGGGCGTGATCACGGTATGGAACGACGTGGCCAACGCGCTGAGCCTGGGCGACGTCCTCGGCCCGGCCGCCCTGCTGGACGGACCGCTGATCCCGGGTCAGCCGCTACTCGCCCTGGTCGGCGGCGCGTTCGACATCTTCAACTTCTTCGGCGCATAAGCGGCGGTGCGGCGGCCGGCCGACACAGTCATCCGTTAGTCTCGACACAGCGCAATCACAGGTCGAGGAGGCGTGATGACGGCGATGCGGCCGCGTTCGCTGGGTCCCGCGCTCTGGGCCATCGTCAGTGTCGTCGTGCTGAGCGGGGCGTCGCTGTGCGCTCCGATGTCGATGTTGCGGATGCAGAAGTCCACCGCTGGCATCGCCCTGCTGGCCGATCAGGGTTGGATCATGAGCGGCACCGGCCTGCCGGACCCCACGGTCGGGCCGTATCTCGACCTGGTTACCGCGCATTACCTCAAACCTCCGACGCCCTTGTTCGACGGGCAGCCGACGTTTCCCACCTACACCTTCGAAGGCCTAGCTACACCAGAGCAGTTCTGCCCGATCGTCTGCCTGCCGCCACCGAACCCGCAACTGACCTTCGGCGACTCGGTGGCCCGTGGCGTGGACGTCCTGCACGCCAAGATCGCGCCGGCACTGCAAGCCGGGAACAACGTCGCGATACTCGGCACCTCGCAAAGCGCCACCATCGCCAGCCAGGAGATGAACAACCTCGTCGACAACCTGCCGCAAGGTCTGGCTTTTGACGATCTCAGCAACCTGCACGTGGTGTTGATCGGTAACCCCAACAACCCGATCGGCGGCATCCTGACCCGCTTGTCGTTCCCGAACGGTTTGGACGGCGCGCCGCAGCATCTGCCGTTCATCAATGTGCCGCTATCCATGGCGCCCACCCCGACCGGCCCGTTCTCGACCGACATCTACACCGGCGAATACGACGGCTGGGCCAATTTTCCGCAGGATCCGACCAACCTGCTGGCACTCATCAACGCCGTGATCGGCATCCAATTGGTGCACGGCAATTACTTCGACCACCTGGCTGATGCGATCAACGTGGGCTCGATCGGCGACACCAACTTCTACATGATTCCCTACCAACTGCCGATTCTGTGGCCCATTTATCAGCTGGGCGACTTCGGCAGGGTGGTGGGCGACGCGCTGGCGCCGGGGCTGAAGCTGGTCATCGATTGGGCCTACGGCAACCCCGGCGATCCGGCGGCCGGCATCCCGGTCGACGGGACGGAGCCGATCGGCGCCGCCGGGCCGTGGGCGGTCACCGCGACCGGACAACTGTCCGAGGCCACCGGCGTGGCCGGGTTCTTCGCCCGGATGGATCCGCTGCAGATGTTGGCCGGCATGCAGTACGCCGGTGTGCAAAGCTTGGTCAATCCGATCAACGACATTCTCGGGTTCGCCGGCCAGCAACCGCTACCGGACTCGTTCGTCGACTCGCTGCTGGCCGGGTATCGCTTCACCAATGAGGTGGATCAGTTCTTGCTCGCCGGTTGGCACGATCTGGCCACCGAGTTGAACGTCGTCGACGTTCTCGGTCCCGACGCTATCTTCAACGGCGCGCCGCTGATCTCGGCGCAGCCGCTCTTGGATCTGGTCGGGGTGGGCTTCAGCGTCGTCAACTTCTTCGGCGCCTAGCGAGATCCCGCGTCTGGTTACGTCCCGGGTTACGTCCTGGGCGCATACCACTTCAACTCGAACTCGACCTCGTACTCGGTCTTGGTGCCCTCGTCTTCGCGCTCGATCTCGAACTCCCGCTCCACCTGTTCGGGCACCACCAGACTTCCGCCCGACCCGTAGGAGATGGTCCCGGATTCCAGCTCGTCGGCGAGGCGGCGCAGCTCCACCGCCACGTCGGCGCGGCTCATCAAGCGTTCTTCTTTGTGAATCTTCATTTCCGCCATGTCTTCGACGCTAGGGAACCGCGCACATCGCTGCAACGAGCCAGGCTAATCGCGGTGCCGGTCGGGCATTGGCCGCAATTAGCGCGTTATTGCCGGGGTTTCGGCGTTAGGGTCGATCGCTGTGCAGATACGCATCATCGACCACCCGCTGGTCGCGGTCCGGTTGACCATCCTGCGCGACCAGCGCACCGGCAACGCAGCTTTCCGAGCGGCGCTGCGCGACTTGACGCTGATGCTGGTTTACGAGGCCACCCGTGATGCGCCCCGCGAGCAGGTCCCGGTGCGCAGCCCGCTGGCCGACACGGTGGGCACCCGGCTGGTCACGCCGCCGCTGCTGGTCGGGGTGTTGCGGGCCGGGCTCGGCATGGTCGATCAGGCGCATGCGTTGCTGCCCGAGGCCGACGTGGGGTTCGTCGGGGTGGTTCGTGACGAGCACACCTATCGGCCCGTCCCGTATTTGACGTCGCTGCCGGTGAATTTGAGCGCCAAGCCGGTGCTGGTGTTGGACCCGATGCTGGCCACCGGAGGGTCGATGGTGCACACCATCGGCCTGCTGCGTGATCGCGGCGCCGTCGACATCACCGTGCTGTGCGTGGTGGCCGCGCCGGAAGGTGTTGCGGCGCTGGAAAAAGCCGCTCCGCTGGCGCGGCTGTTCACCGCGGCCCTCGATGACCGCCTGGACGAGAACGCATATATTGTGCCCGGCCTCGGCGACGCGGGCGACCGCCAGTTCGGCCGCGCTGAGCGCAGCTGAGCTTATTCGATGCGCGGCGCGACATGCGGCGAACAGAGCACCATCAGCCCAGCCGCTACAAAAAGTGGACCATATGGTGACTTGCCCGTCTCAGCGCGACACCGCGGAAAGCCCACCCGCACAACCAGTTCGATTGCCACGCAAAGGCAGGCGGATAACCATATGACGTCCCGACGCCGACGCCAGCGAATCGGATCCGGTATTACCAGGCGCGCACCGCCTCGGCCAGCCGGTCGCGCAGCCGCACGGCATCCGCACGGTCCGCATCCAGATCACCGCCCGGTTTCCGCCCAACTTCGATGTACCACTTTAACTTCGGCTCAGTCCCCGACGGACGCACCACCGCCCGGATCCAGGTTCCGGCTTGCGCGCCGGTGAACACCAGGGCGTCGGTGGGATGCTCAGCGCGGTGCAGCAAGTCACCGGTGGCCGTGCGGAATCCGGCCAGCGCACTCGGTGGATTCACCCGCAACCGCTGCATCAGTGCAGTCGCTTCGCCCGAATCAGCCACCCGGCGAGACACCGCGGCGCCCACGTGCACACCGTGCCGCCTGGCCAATTCGTCGAGCAACCCGGACACCGTTCGACCCTGGGCGCGCACCTCGGCCACCAGGTCGCAGGCCAGGACCGCTGCGCTGATCCCGTCCTTGTCTCGCACCGCATCCGGATCGACACAATGCCCGATAGCCTCTTCGTAGGCGTAGACCAGGGTGGTGCCCCGACGATCGGCCGCGTTCATATCGGCGCGGGCCAGCCACTTGAACCCGGTCAGGGTCTCGACATGCTGGGCGCCGTACCGTTGCGCGATCGTCGCTAGCATGCGCGATGACACCACCGTGCTGGCCACCACACTGGCTTTCCGTCGCTCGGGAGGCAACCGCGACAGGATGTAGTCACCGAGCAGCCAGCCGGTTTCATCGCCGGACAACATCCGCCAGCCGGCCGCGGTGGGTATCCCCACTGCGCACCGGTCCGCATCGGGATCCAACGCGATCGCGATGTCGGCGCCGACGTCGACGGCCAATTGCAGCACCGCGTCGGTAGCGCCGGGCTCCTCCGGGTTGGGGAACGCGACAGTGGGAAAATCCGGGTCCGGAGCGAATTGCCCAGCGACAGTGTGCACGTCGTCGAAGCCGGCCTGCCGCAGCGTCTGCACGGCCAGCTCACCGCCCACCCCGTGCAACGCCGTCAACGCCACCCGCGCCGGCCCGGCAGCGCGCCGAACCGCGGCCGCTCGCGAGACATACTGTTGCACGAGTTGGGTATTCGCCGGAGCAACGGCGGTTCTGCGGATCTGATCGGCGGGCGGGGCGGCGACCATCGCGGCTTCGATCTCGGTGTCGGTGGGTGACACGATTTGGATGCCGCCGTCGAAGTACACCTTGTAACCGTTGTCGGCGGCGGGGTTGTGCGACGCGGTGATCTGTATTCCGGCCGCCGCGCCGAGCTGACGCACTGCGAACGCCACCACCGGAGTCGGCAGCGGCTCGGGCAGCAACAGCACCGAAAATCCCGCGTCAGCAAACGTTTCGGCCGCCGCGGTGGCGAATCGGGTTGAGCCGTGGCGGGCGTCGCGGCCCACCACCACCGTCTCGCCGGCCAGGCCCCGCCGGTCGAGCACTCGGGCTACCGCCCAGCTGGCCCGCAGCACCACCGCAATGTTCATCGCGTCCGGGCCGCCGCGCACCGGGCCGCGCAACCCGGCGGTGCCGAACCGCAGCGGCCGGGCAAAACGGGCGGCCAACTCGTCGGCGCTGCAGCCGGCCAACTCGGCGGCGGTCACCGGGTCGGGATCGTGGGCGATCCATTCTCGGGGCTGCACAACGATCACTACACCCGGGCGATGACCGCGGCCAGCAGCGCGCCCAAACTGCCGGCCGCCGCGGTGCCGGCAGCCAGCACCTCGGCGTGGGTGAGCGGTTGGCCGGTGATCCCGGCGGCCAGGTTCGTGACCAGCGACACACCCAACAGCCGCGCACCTGCCGCCCGGGCGGCGATGGCTTCGTGCACCGTCGACATCCCAACCAAGTCAGCACCCAGGGTGCGCAGCATACGGATCTCCGCGGCCGTCTCGTACTGCGGACCGGACAGGCCGGCGTACACCCCCTCAGCCAGTGTCGGATCGACGTCGCGGGCCACCGCCCGCAGCCGCGGGGCGTAGGCGTCGACCATGTCGACGAACTGCGCACCGGTCAGCGGTGAGCGCCCGGTCAGGTTGAGCTGATCGCTGATCAGCACCGGCTGGCCGATAGCGAGGTCGGCGCGCAACCCCCCGGCGGCATTGGTCAGCACGACGGTGCGCGCGCCCGCGGCGATCGCGGTTCGGACCGGGTGTACGACGTCGGCCGGCGAGTGCCCTTCGTAGGTGTGCACCCGCCCGACCAGCACCAACACCCGGTGGGCGCCGATCCGCGTGGACACCAGTTCGCCGGTGTGCCCGCCGGCGGTCGGCGCAGCGAATCCGGGCAGCCCGGCCATCGGCAGCACCGCGGTCGCCGGACCCAGCGCCGCCACCGCATCGGCCCAGCCGGAGCCGAGCACCACCGCCACATCGTGCTCGGCGACTCCGGTGCGTTCGGCGACGGCTTGCCCGGCTCGCCGGGCCGCAGCGTTCCCGCCGTTCAGGCCGTCGCTCACATCAGTGCTGCCGGGCGACGATCACCGGAACCGGCGCCGTTTGCACCAGCGCCGTACTCACCGAGCCGAGCAGCATCCCGGTGAAGCCGCCCCGGCCGCGGCTGCCCACCACCACCAACTGTGCAGACTCGGCCTCCTCGAGCAGGTGGTGGGCCGGCTGGCTCCACACCAGCCGGCGCCGCACCGCGACATCGGGATAGCGCTCCTGCCAACCGGCCAGGCGCTCAGCCAGGGCTTCCTCGGCCTGTCCTTGCCGGGCCGCCCATTCGCTGCTGGTGACGTCGGACACGTCGCCGGCGCCCCAGGCGTGCAACGCCACCAACTCCACACCCCGAAACGATGCTTCGTCGAACGCGATCCCGGTCGCCGTCTCGGATGCCGGCGAGCCGTCGACGCCCAAGACTACCGGCAGCGACCAGGGGCGCAACGCAAACGGCGCCTCGTCTTGAACCACTGCGACCGGGCAGCGGGCATGGTGCACCAGCCCGGTGCTGACCGAGCCGAGCAGAACCCGACGCAGCATGCCCTGGCCACGACGTCCGACCACCAGCAGGTGCGCATCTTGGGACAGGTCGATCAGGGTCAAAACCGCACCGGCGAAGACGATCTGGGTGTCCACCCGCGGGCGTGCGTCGCTCGCGGTGCTGTCGTCGACCGCCTGCATCGCTTCACCGATGACCTGCTCGGCCTGGTTTTGTTGCCGCTCGGTAGGTTCGGCCTGCATCGGGGCGACCGGTCCACCCAGCGCCACCAGCTCCCAGGCCGGCGTGTCGATGGCATGAACCAAGGTGAGCACCACGTTGCGCATCACCGCCTCATGCGCCGCCCACCGTACCGCCATCAACGACGACGCTGACCCGTCGACGCCGACCACGATGCCGCGATGTGTCACCCTAGCCGGACCTCCTGCGCTCAGCGCGCCTACTTCAACGCCTACTCAACGGCCAACGTTAGTGCACCGTGGCCGCTGGGTTAGCCAGCCGGCCGGGGATGTCTGACCAGCGACGAGCCGGAACCGATGCAGTTGTCAGAAAACAGCCCGCGCGCCACCGGTTTCGACCGGTCGGGTGTTTTCGCCAGCGGCCGAATGCAGTACCGGCGGACCGGAGAAGTTGCCGGTAGCACGGCGTTGCACCCGGTGAAGGCCCGTTAGGCCACCCGGCAGGAGCCTTAAGCCTCCGACCGAGGCGAATGAGGTAGCTCTACCATGTGGGTATGGCTATACCCGAGACGGGCGACGCCGCAGAGCCTGCGGATAGCGAGGTTCCGGGGAAGGCAACCTCCGGCCCCGGGCTACTTGCGAACGTTATTGGGCCACTTGACCGGGCCGGTCGCTACTACACCGAGCAATGGCGCGACTACCTCAGGCAAACCCCCGACGAGTTGCCCGTCGCCCGTCCCACCCTGGCGCTGGCCGCCCATGCGCTGCGCGACGAACTCGTGGTCCTCGGACTGCGAATGCGCCGACCGTTCAGCGATATGCCGGGCTACCAACGGATTACCGACGAGGTGACCGCGGCGCTCGACTTCTACCAGCGCAAAGGCTGGCTCGACGATCCGGAACGGTACTTCAAGAAACCTCCGGTACTGAGCAACGTCACGGTGCGGCAGGTGAAGGGGCGCAGAAAAAACCATCAACGTCTGGTTTTCGACAGCGGATACAGCCCGTACCGGGGTGAACCGGGACGCGAACGCTGGCTTGGCTACACCGCCAATGAACGCGTATATGCGATCATGCTGCGGCACCGCGAACCGCGGCCCTGGCTGGTCTGTGTGCACGGTGCCGAGATGGGCCGGGCCGGGCTGGACCTCGCCGTGTTTCACGCCCGTCACCTGCATGAAGACCTCGGCTTGAACTTGGTTTTTCCGGTACTGCCGATGCACGGCCCCCGCGGTCGCGGATTGCCGAAGGGCGCGCTTTTTCCGAGCGAAGACGTCTTGGACAACGTGCACGCCACCGCCCAGGCGGTATGGGATATTCGACGACTGGTGTCCTGGATACGCCGCCAGCAACCGGAATCGCCGATCGGACTGAACGCCATCTCACTGGGCGGATACGTCGCATCCCTGGTCGCCAGCCTGGAAGATGACCTGGCCTGCGCCATCCTCGGGGTGCCGGTGGCCGACCTGGTGGAGGTACTCGTGCGCCACTCCGGCGTCGGCGCCGACGACCCGCGCCGGAAAACCTTCGCGCTGGCCGAGCCGATCGGCCGGATGGTTTCACCGCTGTCGCTGCAGCCGCGGGTACCGCTATCCGGCCGCTTCATCTACGCCGGCATCGCCGACCGGCTTGTGCACCCGCGGGATCAGATCATCCGGCTCTGGACGCACTGGGGCAGGCCGCAGATCGTCTGGTACCGCGGCGGTCACACCGGATTCTTCGCGTCCCGGCCGGTGCAGCACTTCATCGATGAAGCGCTCATCCAGTCCAGGCTCGCCGAAACCCCGAAGAGCGCCTGACTATTCGCGCTATTCTCGGGCCACGATAACCGGCATCCGGGACGCCTGAACCACCGCGGCGCTGACCGCGCCGAGCAGCATCCCGGCGAACCCGCCCAACCCGTGGCTGCCGACGACCACCAGCTGTGCTGATTCCGACAGCGTGACAAGGTGATACGTCGGGCGACAACACTCGACCAGGCGTTGCACCGGTACATCGGGGTAGCGCTCCGGCCAGCCGGCCAATCGCTCGGCGAGCGTCTCCTCGGCAATCGGTTTCATTGCCGGCCAGTCGACGACATCGAAGTCGGTCACTTCGATGTCGCTGAACGCGTGCAGCGCAACGAGTTCGACGCCGCGCATCGACGCCTCGTGGAATGCGATCGCGGTGGCTAATTCGGATGCCGGAGAGCCGTCGATGCCAACCAACACCGGCGCCTTGGTTGGGTGCGCCATCAGCGGATCCTCGTCGCGGATCACCGCGACCGGGCAACGCGCCTGCCGGATCAAGCTCGAGCTCACCGAACCCAACACGGTGCGTGCCAGCGCCCCGCGGCCTCGCGAGCCGACGACGATCAGTTGAGCCCCTTTGGACAAGTCGACCAGCGTCGGAACCACGGGCGCGGACAGCACGTCGGTTTCGATGAGGGTAGGTCCGCCGTCCGGGGTGCTGCGCTTCGCGATCTCCACCGCATCATCGATGATTTTCTGCCCCTGCTGGGTCTGCCAGCGTGACACCGCCGTCGGCATCGGTGCGCGCGGCGCTGCGACCCCCAGCGGCTTGGCCACATGCACAATGTGCAGACCGACCCGGCGCAGCGCGGCGTCACGCGCAGCCCAATCGACGGCACAGTTCGAGGCGGGCGATCCGTCGACGCCGACGACGATGTTCGGCTGATTCGGTGGGGCGGACATCGTTGTCTCCTCGCAAATTGAGCAGCGGCCGGCGCAACCGGCCTACCTTTCTCAACTGTAGGGAACCGGCCCGGCGCCGGTCAGGTGTCGAAAGTAACCGGTCTTGCTGCGGTGCGATACTTGGCTAATGGCAGCTGAGCAGGGCTATCCGCTAACCCTGGCCGATGCTGCCGAATCGTGGTTGGCGGCCAACTATGACGACATGGTGGGCTGGCGCCGGCACCTGCATCGACATCCGGAGCTGAGCCGCCAGGAGTACGCCACCACCCAGTTCGTCGCCGAGCACCTGACCGGCGCCGGTCTTATCCCCAAGGTGTTGCCCAACGGCACCGGTCTGCTCTGTGATTTCGGCCCGGAGCATCGGCCCCGCATCGCGCTGCGGGCCGACATCGACGCGCTGCCGATGCCGGACCTGACCGGCGCGCCGTACGCGTCGACGGTGCCCGGGGTGGCGCATGCCTGCGGACATGATGCGCACACCGCGATCCTGCTGGGTACCGCCCTGGCGCTGGCGGCGGTGCCGAACCTGCCGGTGGCGGTGCGGCTGATCTTCCAGCCCGCCGAGGAACTGATGCCCGGTGGGGCGATCGACGCCATCGCCGCCGGCGTGCTGAACGGGATCAGCCGGATCTTTGCCCTGCACTGCGATCCTCGGCTGGCGGTGGGCCGGGTCGCCACCACGCCGGGGGCGATCACATCGGCTGCCGACACCGTCGAGATCAACCTGTACTCGCCCGGTGGGCACACCTCCCGGCCGCATCTCACCACCGATCTGGTCTACGGGCTGGGCACGCTGATCACCGGGCTGCCCGGCGTGCTGTCACGGCGCATCGACCCGCGCAACAGCACCGTGATGGTGTGGGGTGCGGCCAACGCTGGCGCTGCGCCGAACGCCATCCCGCAGACCGGGGTGCTGGCCGGCACGGTGCGCACCGCCAGTCGGGAAACCTGGCTCGGCTTAGAGCATTTGGTCACCGAGGCGGTGGCCGGGTTGCTGGCCCCGCTGGGCATCGAACACACCCTGCACTACTACCGTGGCGTGCCGCCGGTGGTCAACGAGGCGGTGTCGACGCGGATCCTCAGCCACGCCATCGAGGCGGTCGGCCCCGAGGTGCTGGCCGATACCCGTCAGTCCGGCGGCGGCGAGGACTTCTCCTGGTACCTGGAGCAGGTGCCCGGCGCGA
>CAZPZQ010000028.1:0-19545 GCA_964590745.1 uncultured Mycobacterium sp.
CCAGCACATCCCTTCCGCCCGAGCCGCCGCGCCCACCGCGGTCCGGCTCGCACGCCACCGGCCCTGACCGCACTCGCGCCCCGCAAAAAGCCGCAAAACGCTCCGGTAATCTTTCGGAAGTACACGCGGGAGAAAGGGGCATCGGCTGCGATGGTGGTATCCGACCAGGCGATCAGCCGATCCCCGATCACCTCGCTCCGAGAATGGTTCCGCGACCCGGGCCGGCTGCTGTGGACGGTCGCCGCGGTGTGCTGGATTGCGCTGCTGGCCGCCGGGCACCACCATGATGCCCTCGTCACCGGCGGTGCCACGACCCGCTCGGCCACCGCCCTCGCGCTGTCGGGTCTGCTGGTCCTCGGCGCGTGGCTGCAGATGACCGCGGCGATGATGCTGCCCACCACCGTGCCGATGATGCGGATGTTCCACGTCGTCAGCGGCCGCGCACCGCGACCGGCCGTAGCCCGCGCGGCCTTCCTGGCCGGTTATCTCGCGCTGTGGATGGCCTTCGCCGTGGCCGCGGTGACGCTGGCCACCGGCATCCGCGGCTGGGCCGCCGCCGGCCACCTGTCCTGGCTCGCCACCCGCCCGAGTCTGGTGCTGGCCGCCGTCCTGGCGATCGCCGGCGTCTTCCAACTGACCCCGCTCAAGGACCGCTGCTTGACCCAGTGCCGCGACCCCAGGGCCTTTCTGTTCGCGCACTACCGGCGCGGCATCGCCGGTGGTTGGACGCTGGGCTGGCGGCACGGCTTGTCCTGTCTGGGTTGCTGCTGGGCGCTGATGCTCATCATGTTCGGCACCGGGCTGGGCAATGTGCTCGCCATGCTGGTGCTGACGGCGGTGATGCTGGCCGAAAAGACCACGCCGTGGGGCCGACGAATCGTCGTCCCGCTGGGCGTCGGACTGCTGGCTGCGGCCGGGCTGGTGGCGTTGTTCGGCAACGACATGTCCGGCTGGGGCTTATATGAACCGCTCTATTCACCGGTCAGCGCGCATCAGCACTGACCGGAACGCGAGGAGGAGATCGCCATGGGCTACGAACTCAACGGACGGATGGCCGAGGTGTGCAGTTGTAAGTCGCTGTGCCCGTGCACCATCGGGGAAAACGCCGACGGCAACAACTGCGGGTTCAGTTGGGTGTTCCACATCGACCGCGGCGACATCAACGGCGTCGACGTGTCCGGACTTAACCTGGGGCTGCTCGGCCACCACGCCGACAACATTTTCGACGTGAACACCCGGGTGTTCGTCATCGTCGACGACCGCGCCGACGACGCCCAGCAGGACGCGCTCGTCGAGGCGTTCACCGGCAAGGCCGGCGGACCGCTGGCCGACCTGGCCGGCCTGGTCAAAGAGATCGTCGGGCTGGCCCGGGCGCCAATCGAATTCGACGTCGACAAGGGCACCGGCCGCTTCAAAGTGGACGGCGTGTTCGAAGGCGTGGTCGAAGGTTTCACCTCTAAGGACGGATCGCACACCACCTTGACCAACACCGCGCTGGGTCACGTGTACGGCAGCTTGGCCTACCCGGGCAAGGTCATTCGGCACCGGGTGACCGACACCGAACACGGCCTGCAATTCCGGGGCCGCCAGTCCACCCAGACCGAGTTCAGCTTCGCCTCCTAAGGCGCATCGACCGCATGGACGTGTTCGACTCCCACCTGGTGCGACGCGAGCTGGTCGCCGAAGGGACCATGGCGTTCTATTTCGCCAAACCCGCGGGCTATGCGTACCAACCGGGCCAGTCGTTTCAGATGACTCTGATCGACCCGCCGAAGACCGACAGCAAGGGACACACCCGCGAGTTCACCATCGCCAGCGCGCCCCACGAGCCGGAGCTGATGATCGCAACGCGACTGCGCGACAGCGCCTTCAAAGACATGCTCAAGGACGCACCGCCACGCACCGCGGTCCAGATCAGCGAAGCCGACGGCGATGTCGTGCTGCACCGCGATGTGTCTCGCCCAGCGGTGCTGCTGGCCGGTGGCATCGGCATCACACCGTTCTTGTCCATCGTGCGCCACGCCGCCCACGAATTACTACAGCAGCCGATCTATCTCTTCTACTCCAACTGGCGACCCGAATTGGCGGCGTTCTTGCCCGAACTCGACGACCTGCAACAAGCCAACCCGCACTACCGGTTGATCGCAACGATGACCGAACCGGAAACGGCGGCGCACCCCTGGTCCGGCGAGCGCGGCGTCATCGATCCCGACCTGCTGCAGCGGCATCTGCCCGACCTGACCAGCCCGGTGTACTACCTGGCCGGACCGCCGGCCATGACCCTGGCCATGCTGGACATGCTCGAGGACCTCGGCATCGACGACGACGACATCAAGTCCGCAGAATTTTACGGCTACTGATCGGTGCGGCCTTGACTCAAAGGGTTCCGCAGTCGAGTACCCATTGATGCTGGAAATCGATGACCCCGGCGGCGATTTCGAAATCGGAATCGTAGTGGATCGACCTGGCGCGCGCGGGCGGACAGTGCGGCGGCTTGCTGTAATGCGAGGCGAACCGGGTCGGACACGCCGGTCGTCTTGAGTTCCTGCTGCGCCGCGGCCAAAAGTTCGTTATCCAAGTCGATCAGGTGCTTTGTCATCAACGGGAGCTCCAGCAATATAGCCCTAACGTCGCTCGAATATATAGTCAGTCGTCTTTGACCTCAGGCCGGACCGTTTGCGCCCTGAGCGTCGATCACGGTCTGAATGAGTTGGACGATTCGTTGTTGACCGGCCGCGGCGGTATCGAATTTGGCCCGCATCTCCACAAAACCGTCGTTCATGTCCCGCCGCAGCGCAGCGCCCATGTCGGTCATGTCCTGCCGCAGCGCGTTGAAGCTCGCGATCGTGGCGCGGCGGAAATCTCGGAGCTCACCGCCGAACTCGCTGACGTCGCGGTCAGCCGCCGGCGAGCACCCGGGCTGCGGCGGCGTCATGCTCGCTGGCCCGTACCCGTCCCCTCAGTTCACGCACCTGGCTCTCCAGTGCGGTGACGCGTTCCTCGATGTTCTCCGGCTGCACGATACGAAGACTCCCGATGCGGTATTGCTCATCTACGCCTGAGCGTCTAGAACTAATTTGTAACGCATCATGCCGCGCACTGGAACCGAAGGCTGACTCAGTGATGGCGCGTCGCCACGACAGCACCGGGAATCGCCGCGGGTGCCCGTCGCAAAAGCGTGGCCGCGCGGTCGGTTTGGGCGCAGCGATCGGAATAGCTGTGGGCACGGCACCGCTGGCCGCCGCACCGGTGTCCTCGGCCGAGGTTATCGACGATGTGATCGACCAGGCCGTCGCGCCGCTCGCCGATGCGGCGGCCAGCAGCGGTATCGCCGACGCGGCGTTCTCCGCCGCCGATCAGCTTGCCGATGCGCCCGCTTTGGACCCGACCGACTGGTTCCAGCAGTTCGTCTACATCCCGCTGCACACCGCGATCGAAGACTGGATCCACAGCCCGTTCGGCGCCCAGGTCGACCAGGTGATCAACCAACTGGCCGGGTCCTATGTGATTGGCGACGGCACGCCCGGCTCGGCCGACCATCCCGACGGCGGCGACGCCGGTTGGTTGTTCGGTGACGGCGGAGCCGGCTACGACCAAACTGCGGCCGGTGTTCCCGGCGGCGACGGGGGAGCGGCCGGGCTGTTCGGCAACGGCGGCGCCGGCGGCCAAGGCGGTGCCGGCGCAGCGGGTGGGGCCGGCGGCGCCGGCGGCTCGGTGCTGGGCATCGGCGGGGCCGGCGGCAACGGCGGCGCCGGTGACATTGAAGACACTGTCACCGTCGGCGGTCCTGGCGGTGACGGCGGCAACGGCATCGGCTGGCTGTTCGGCGCCGGCGGCAACGGCGGGAACGGCGGCGACGGCGGCGGCCCACGTGATCTGCCCGCCCTGGGCGGCGCCGGCGGCACCAGCAGCCTGCCCGCCGGCGGCTGGCTCGGCTACCACGGCGCGGTCGGCCAGCCCGGCACCCTGGCCGCCGGCGGCGACACCGGCACCGGCGGCATCGGCACCACCGGCCGATGGTTCACCGACAGCGACGGAAAGGTCGTGGTTTTCCACGGCCTCAACGAGATCTACAACCTGCCGCCGTACAGCCCGGCCGCCGACGGGTTCGGCGACGACGACGCGCAGTTCCTGGCCGACCACGGCTTCAACGCGGTGCGGGTCGGCGTCATCCCGGAGGCGATCGAGCCCGAGCCCGGCGTGTTCAACGACGCCTACCTGGCCTCGATCAAAAACACCGTGCAGACCCTGGCCGACCACGGCATCGTCAGCCTGCTGGACATGAACCAGGGCAACTACAGCAGCGTGTTCGGCGGCGACGGCATGCCGGCCTGGATGACCCAAACCGGCGGGCTGCCCAACCCGCCGAACCTGGGCTTTGCGCTCAACTACCCGCTCAACCCGGCGATGAACCACGCCTGGGATGCGTTCTGGGCCAACGCGCCTGCCGCCGACGGGGCCGGGCTGCAGAACCACTACGCGCAGCTCTACGAACACGTGGCGAACTACTTCAAAGACGACCCGAACATCCTCGGCTACGGCATCATGAACGAACCGTGGCCCGGCGCCCAGACCCTGCCGACCCTGTTCGGCAGCAACGTCTTCGACGCCCAGCAACTGACCCCGTTCTACAACCAGGTCGCCACGGCGATCCGGGCCGTCGACCCGGCCACGCCGATCTTCTTCCAACCCAACCTGCTGTCCAACTTCGCCGTCCCGACCCATCTGGGCGGCATCGACCAGGCGCACACCGTGTTCACCTTCCACGACTACTGCATGACCATGCAGCTGGGTCTCGAGGCGCTGAACTTCTTGTGCCCGGCCAACATTCAGGCCAACGTGGACAACGCCCTGGCCTACGCGACGGCGCACGACATCCCGGCCTTCATGAGCGAGTTCGGCTTGTTCGGCCCGGCCAGCGACCTGTCCGCCATCACCGACCCCGAACAGGTCGCCGACCAACATCTGCTCAGCTGGACCGAACACGCCTACAGCGGCGACAACCCGAACGCCATCGACCCGAACCAACAAGCCCTGGTGTTCAACCCGCACCTGCCGCCGGTCGGCGATAATGTCGACACCGCCAAGCTGGAGGCACTCGCCCAGCCGTACCCGCAACTGGTGGCCGGCACCCCGACATCGTGGTCGTTCGACGCCGGATCGGACACCTTCACCCTCGGCTACACCCCCGAGATGGCTAACGGCTCCGGTGCTTTCGCGGCCGGCTCCACCACCACCATCGCGGTGCCGGCGATCCAGTACCCGCACGGCTATCAGGCCGACGTCACCGGCGGGCACGTCGTCTCGGCGGCCAACGCCGCCGACCTGATCATCGCCTCGGATGGCGGTGCGACCACCATCAACGTCACCGTGACCCCGACCGGCACCGACGGCGGCGCGGGCGCGGGTTAGCAGAACAACGTGAGGTGCATGTCATGAATCGAACATGCTGTGCGTGCGCAGCGGCAGGCGTCTCCCTCGCCCTGGTCAATGCCCACGCGGGCACGGTGATTCCAACCGGCCCCGACGTCCGTGCCGTCCACGTGCAATTGACCGCCGGCGAGGTCCAGGACATCGTCATCGACTTCGTTCGGCACGGACAAACCACCAGCCCGTCGCCCATCGCACACCAGGGCCTGCCCGGTTTCCCGCTCAGCACCCAAGGGCAGCAGGAAGCCGTCGACGTCGGCAGCCAACTGTTCAAACAATTCGGCGGACCCGACGGCGTCGCCGGCATCTTCGCCGGCCAAGAACAGCGGATGGCCGAGACCGGCGACCCGTTCGCCGCGTTGGAGCATATGGACATCCAAACCCTGAGCGGCATCAACGAAGTCGGCGGCGGCATCTTCTCCGGCGTTCCGTCCGGCAGCTTCGGCGAGATCCTGGCGTTCCTGATCCCGTTCAGCTGGGCGCTCGGCTTACGTTTCGTGGAACTGCCGGGCTCCAACGACTACAACGGCATGCAGTTCGAGGAAACCGTCAACAGCGCCATCAACACCATGTACAGCGACGCCCTGGTCAACCCGGTGATCAGCGCCAACGGTCAGATCACCGATGTGGCGTTCTCCGGTGAAGCGATGATCAGCGCCTGGGTGATGATGAACGTCAACAACCCCGATCTGGCCATCTTCTTGCCGCTGTTCGCCGAGGCGCTGTCCAGCGGCACCTTTCTTCCGCACGTCGGCCAGGTGGTGATCCAGGGCAACCCCACCGACGGCTGGACGCTGCTGAGCTTCGACGGCCAAGCCGTCCCGGAGAATCCGGGCTTGCTGACCGATCTGATCGTCGATGTGCGCAACCTGATCACCCCACCACAAATGGCCGCCTGGGATGCCTACTTGGCGCTGTTCCACAGTTCGGCCGCGCTCGAAGACGCACTGCAGGAGGGCCTGAAGAACATCGGCGCGGCGATAGTGCAATTCCCGCAAGCGGTGATCTCCGACATCGTCGACGCCGTCAAGGAACTCAACAGCGACCTGGCGGCCGGCGAGTCGTTCAGCGACGCGTTCGGATCGGCGATCCTGGGGCTGCCGTAGCGACCGGGCTCAGCGAGTGCCGGCGAATCCGGGTGCCGGCCGGCCGGCGATCATCGGCAAGTCCAGGTAGGTCTTGACGCCGGGGTCGGCGGCGCACACCAGCGGGATGGCGTTCACGCAGTGGTTGGCGGTGGCCACGATCCCGGGATTGCGGACCAAGCCTTCGGCGACCGAATCCGGTTGCAGGCCTTTGATGATCAGTTCGACGCCGGGGTCACCGGTCACCTCGATCTCGAAGCGTTCACCGCGATCGCCGAAATTCCAGTCCGGGTCCAGGTGGTCTTCGCCCATCAGCCAGTTCACCGCGGCGGTGATCACCGGCTCGCCGTCGACGTGTGCTTGCCAGCGAAACCGCCGCGCCGCCACGGTGCCGGGCTGCACGGTGAGAAAACCGGCATCAATCGGCGCGGTGGCGACCGCGACGTCCTGGGCCGACGCGAACGTCACATCGCGAAACCCCAAATAGTCGGCCACCATCCGGACCGACATCTGGAAGCCCCCTTGCAACAACTTCGCCATCGGCCCCCCGGTGGCCTCCTCGGGCGATTTGCCGAAACCCATGATGTGGTGCACCACGTCGGGCGCGTTGTAGGTGCGGATGTCGGAGAATTCCTCGGCCCGCACGTGGGTGATCGCGGTGCACAACGACGAGATCATCAGCGGAAACTTCTCGGTGATGCCGCCGGGATGAATACCCGAGCCGTGCAGGGTCGTCCCGCCGTCCACGCAGGCTTCTTCGAGAGCCTGCACGCCCGGGTCGGCACGATCCGGGTATACCCAGCCGACCGGGGTGACGACGTTCTTTCCGGACAGCAGAATGGATTTCACGTCGCCGACACTGGGGATCAGCGGCGCGTACATCACACAGTCGGCGTCCAGAGCCAGCACGTCGTCTTTGTCGGAGGTGGCCGTGACACCGAGCGGTTCGCGGCCCAGGATCTCGCCGACGTCACGGCCGTGTTTGTCCGCGCTGTGCACCCAGCAGCCGACCAGGTCGAGGTCGGGATGGTTCAGCACCGCTTCGATGGCCGCCTTGCCGACTCCGCCGGTTGCCCATTGAATAACCCGAAGCGGCTGGCTATTTGGCACGGCACAGCATCCTTTCGCTGGCTACGGGGCGCCGCGCGGGGCGGTCGGCGAGGCCAGGCATCACGCCGGGATCAGGCCGGGCCAGCGGTCACCCTGCGCGTCGATCACGACCTGGATGAGCTCAAGCATGGGACGCAGCCTACCGCTGCGGCCAAGGCCGAGGCTGCGTCAGCCCATCCGGTGGCCTAATCCCGCGGCGGCGAAGCGGCGGGTTTGCTGGCCCGGATGATCGCGCCGTGCATGCCGTCGACCACCTGGTGGGTGAAATCCACCGTGGCATCGGCGAACCCGGCTGCGGCCAGCCCGTCCAGGTATTCCTGCCGGGTCAGTGCCCCGGCGATGCAGCCGACGTGTGAACCGCGTTCGGCGCGGTCGGCCGGGCTCAGATGGTCTTCGGCGACGACGTCGGAGATGCCGATCCGACCGCCGGGCACCAGCACCCGAAACATCTCGGCCAGTACCGCCGGCTTGTCGGCGGATAGGTTGATCACGCAGTTGGAGATCACCACGTCGACACTGGCGTCGGCCAGTGGAATGTCTTCGATGGTGCCTTTGCGGAATTCGACGTTGCCGACGCCGGCCTTGGCCTTGTTGGCTTCGGCCAGGGCGAGCATCTCATCGGTCATGTCGATGCCGTAGACGAAGCCGTCCAGTCCGACCCGGCGAGCCGACAGCAGCACGTCGATGCCGCCGCCGGAACCCAGGTCGAGGACGCGTTCGCCGGGGTGCAGGTCGGCGACGGCGGTCGGGTTGCCACAGCCTAGGCTGGCCGTCACGGCCTCGATGGGTAACTCGGCGCGATGGTCGGCGCCATACAGCCCGGCGCCGAAGACGGTGCCGACGTCGGCGGCATCGCTGGACCCGCAGCAACTGGCCGCGGTGAGCACATCACTGTTGGTGGCGCCGGTGCTCAGCGCGGTGGCGGCGGCGCCGTAACGAGCCCGCACCTCATCGCGCACCTCGTTGTCAGTGTCGTCGGTCATCATGGACCTCTCCCATCGATAGTTGTCTATGCGAGCAAGAATGCCTCATACATTGATGGCTGTCAATATGTTGTGGCATACTTCGGGACATGCCAACTACGCTGCCCGCCGACCTGCTGGTGGCCGACCTGGAGGCGTGCTGTCGCCCGATCACCGACACGGTGCTCGACCTGCCCACCGCCGAACGGTTGGCCGGTGTGCTCAAAGCGCTGGCCGAGCCCACCCGGCTGCGACTGGTGTCGCTGATCGCCGGCTACCAGGGCGCCGAGGCGTGCGTGGCCGAACTGACCGGGCCGGTCGGGCTGTCCCAGCCGACGGTGTCGCATCACCTCAAGATCCTGGTCGAGGCGGGCCTGCTGCAGCGGCTCCAGCGCGGCAAATGGGCCTACTACCGGTTGGCGCCCGGCGCGCTGGATGCCCTGGCGCGTGCGTTCGCGCGGACCGGTCGCTGCTGACCACCGCCGCGCCGCTAGCGGGATGCAGCGCCACCGCGTCGCCCGCAACGTCAGGAAGGGTCGGCCCCGCCCTGAGCGTCGATCCCCAGCCTGTTCATTGGCGTGGCGACCATGACGTCAAGCGGCGTATCCTTCCCGGCCAGCCCGCCAGACGGCAGGCCCTGAAAGAGCTGGCCACCCGAGCCGGGTGGTACCGGTTTGCCGCGATATACGGTGAATTGCGTTTCCGCCGTGCGGACTCGGCGCGAGCCGCCGAGATCACCGTGGTAAGTCGGCCAATCCGGCCGCTCCCCGCCTGCAGTGTCGCTGATAGGCGGGCAACTATCTATATGGTCCGGTGCGGTGACGGATGAGGCGGGTGCGGTTCCGCCGCCCAGACGGTTCACCCGCTCATGACCAAACACCCGCGCGTGATCGCTACGCTGGCCCGGGTAACCACCGTCAACCGCTCCCGTCCAGCCGGACCGCCGCCACCGAGTCCGGCCGGCAAGCGCCCTGTCCGGAAAACCATTGCCGCTGGCGCAATTTTGTTGGCCCTCGCCGTTGCCTGCTCGCGTGACGACACGACTGCCACGGAAGCCACCGGCAGCCCGTCGGCGGCAAAACCACCGAACACGCCGCTAACCCAGCCACCGCAAGCGGCCACCCCACCCGAGTTCGCAGCGGTCGCAGCGTTGCTGAACGATGCGGTTGCCGCCGAGCGGTTCCCGGGCGCGGTGGTGCTGGTCGGCCACGCCGGTCAGGTGGTCTTCCATCGCGCTTACGGGGTGCGCAAGCTCGCCGGCGAGCCGGGGCTGGACGGATTACCGGCGCCCGCCGAACCGATGACCGAAGACACCGTCTTCGACATCGCGTCGTTGACGAAGTGTATGGCCACCGCGACCGCCGTCATGCAACTCCACGAGCAGGGCAAGCTACAACTCGACGATCCGGTGCAAAACTATCTGCCGGACTTCAACGCCGACAACGATCCGCAACGCGCCCAAGTGACGGTGCGGATGTTGTTGACCCAGACGTCCGGCGAAACGGTGGATCTCAGCCTCGCCGATCCGTGGGGGCTGAATCACCCGGACAAAGCCGAGGGCATCCGTCGTGCGCTGAGCACGCCGCTGCAGTCGGCGCCCGGTGAGATGTTCCGCTACTCCGACATCAACTTCGTGCTGCTCGGCGCACTGCTGGAGACCATCACCGGGGAAGCCGAAGACGTTTACGTCCAGCGCAACGTCTTTGCCCCGCTGGGCATGACCGACACCCGGTATCTTCCGCCGGCCAAAGCCTGCGGCCCGCACCAGATGAGAGGCGCCGCGATCGGCTGGGCTGCCGCCCCGAAACGGCGTCGGTCGGCGTGCCCGGCCGACATGTGGAGCACCGACCTGCTGGCGCGCATCGCACCGACCGCGCGTGACGAGGAAAGCATGACCGACCCGGCGCAGAATCCGGACTATTTTCAGCCGCTGCGCGGTGCGGTGCACGACCCGACAGCGCGCCGGATGGGCGGAGTGGCCGGGAACGCCGGAGTGTTTTCCACCGCCCAGGACGTCGGCCGCTACGCGCAAGCGCTGCTGGATCGGCTGGCCGGGCGGCCGAGCGAGTTCCCGCTGCAACAAGCAACTCTGGCGTTGATGACGACTCCGCAACAGCCCGGCCACAGCGCCGGCCAACTCGAGGCGGCCAACGACGCCACCCGGCAAGCCATCGAAAACGCGCCGAACCCAACCCATCCGCTACTGGCGCCGCACTACCCGGCGATCCCCGGGCAAAACCTGTTCGGCTTGGGCTGGGACATCGACACGCCGTTCTCCGCGCCGCGCGGCCGGATCTTTCCGATCGGCAGCTTCGGCAACACCGGCTTCACCGGAACCTCGGTGTGGCTGGACCCCGGCTCGGACACCTACGTCGTTTTGCTCACCAACGCCATCCAAATCCGCGGCAGCACCCCGATATCGGATGTGCGCGGCGAACTCGCCACGTTGACCGCGCAGGCGCTACATCTCTACGACGGTGCAACCGTGGCGCAGCCGCGACCGGGGCGCTGACCGCGGACGGATCCGGCGGCGTTCAGTTGCGGGCGCGCGCCTTATCCATCGCCTCCTGCTCTTCCGCGGAGACCACAATCGCGTCGGATCCGGGAAACACCGTCGCGGTGGTACCGGTGGACCACTCCACCACGTACGGTGGCGAGCCGTCAGCGGAGCGCACCTCAGTGATCAGACCCCGCTCCTCGGGTCGATCGACCGTCCTGCCTTTGGTCACCAACCAGTCGCCTACCTGGGCCCTCATCGCTGCGCATCCTCCTGTTCGCTGTGGTTTCATCGGTTTCGCAATCGACCCTACCCAAGCCCGCACATCGGCTGCGAGTTTCACAGATCTATTGCACGCCAGAAACTCTGACCAACGAGGCAAACACCTCGCGAATCTGGTCGGGCGGTGCGGTCGGACGCAGCGTTTCGGTGCCGATCCACACGTATCGGTTGGTGACCGCGGCAGCCAATTCGGTTTCGCGCTCGATGTCAAAACGCAGGATCAGCGATGTGGTGCCGACCCGATCGATGAACACCGCGACGACGAGCTCGTCGTCGAAGCGACACGGAGCCAGGTAGCGCACGTTCGACTCGGCGACCACCAGGTCGACTCTGCTGTCGCGCAGCACGTCGAGCGAACCGAACAGCGCCTTCATGCACGCGAAGCTGGCCATATCGGCATAGGCCAGATAGTGGGCGTGGAACACGATGCCCTGCGGGTCGCATTCGTGGTAGCGCACCCGCACCGGCAGGCGGATCGCCGGGCTGCTGTTGTCTGCCATGGCGTCCATTGTGGAGGGTGCGCCTGGCGGCAACTCACGTCACCGCGTCGATGAACACCAGCATCGACGCGGTGAAACCGTGCAGCGCATTGCGGCCCGCGATCGGACCGATCTCGCCGGCGGCGAAGCAACCGGCCAACGGAATCCCGCCCAGGGTGTCCTGGATCGCCGTCGCGTCGTGGTCGGCCACCCCGAACATGTGTCGCCCGCGCCCGGTGCAGGTGAACAACAACCCGCCCACCGGGGCGCCGGGCAAGTCGGTGACCGCCCGCTCGACGGCCCGACGCAGATCCTTGCCGGCTTCGACGGGGTCGCGGACCTGAAACTGCACGGTGGCGCCGACCTCGACCACCTCACCGATCTTGATCGCGCCGGTGACGGCGTCGACGTCGAGCAAGCCGCGGATCAAAAAGTCACCCTGACCCGGTGACGCCAGATGCTCGTCGACCACGATGCCGATCTGCAGGCCGCCGCTGACCAGTTCCTGCTCGCCGGGCGGCAGCCGGTCGACGATGTCGCGCAGCCGCTCCAGCGGCGGGCGACCACCCAACTCGGTGAGCACCGCACCGTCCGCACCGGTGACGATGTAGGGGTTGCCGATCGGCCGGCAGCCCTGCGACACGATCGGCACGGCGGGCAACCCGGGCAGCCGCGCCCCGACCAGCCCGGAGGTGAGCACATCGTGGTCGCGGAACAGCCGGGTCTGGCCCGGCCCGCGCCCGCCGCCGACCATGCCGCCCACCACGGTGGTGGCCGGCAGGTCGGTGTTGAGGTGCTCGATGAGCAGGCTGGACGGAAAAGTGTACGGATCGGCGATCAGCAGGTGCAGGTTCTGGGCGGTGCGGTCGAACCGGTATCCGGCCAGCAGGCCGCCCGAGCCGGTGCGGACGAAGTCCATCTGAAACGTCTGCGCGTCCAGGCCGGAGGCCAGCCACACCACCACCGCGGGCTGGTCTTCGATCTCGCGGTGACCGGCGACGATCCCGTCGGCCAGGCAACCGATCAGCGCGGGCGGCACGATCGCCTGCTGCACCACGTCGAGAACGTCGATCGCGTGGTCGAGGTGTGCTTGGGATGCCAGCAGCACGGCCAGCGACGGCGCCGCACCCGCAAGCTGCTCACCCGCTTGCGCCGCCGCCTCCGCCGCGGCCTGCCGCGCATCCGGCGCGGTGGACACCCCGACTCCGATCCGCATTCTTCCATGATGCGTCGAGCCGCCAGTGGTGCGCGCTTGCGCGGATAGGGTGGGCTCGGTGAGCCGGCAGTTCACCGCCTACGGGCCGTCGCATTGGGCGGTGCTGGCGGTGTTCGCGATCGGGTCGGTCGCGCTGGTCTGGGCCGGGCGCCGGCAGAGCCCGGCGCAGGCCCGGCTGCTGGGCCGGGGGCTGGGCGCCGTGACTGCGGCGATCTACGCCGCGGTGCTGGTTTACATCTTCACCAGCCAAACCCTCGGTACTTCGGTGCCGCTGGACTTGACCGACCTGGCCACCGTGGTTGCGGCGTATGCGCTGTGGTCACAACGACATTGGGCGTACGCGCTGACCTACTACTGGGGTCTGGTGTTGAGCAGCCAGGCGCTGATCTCACCGGCGCTGCAGGGACCGGACTTTCCGCACTACCGGTTTCTGGCGTTCTTCGCCATCCACCTGCTGGTGGTCTGGGCGGCAATCTATCTCACCTGGGGACGCGGGATGCGGCCGCGGTGGCGCAGTTACCGATTCGCGATCGCGGTGACCCTGGGTTGGGCGGCCGTCACCTTCACCTTCAACACGATGGCCGGAACCAACTACGGCTTCCTCAACCGCAAACCCGCCACCGCCAGCCTGTTGGACGTGCTGGGGCCGTGGCCGGTGTACCTGATCACCGCCGGCGCAGCCGTTTTCGCGGTGTGGGCGCTGATGACCTGGCCGTGGCAGCGGCAGGCGGTGAATGGGTCTCCGCCACGGTGACGCGGCGCCTTGGCCTTTGCCGCCGTTGGTGGTCCAATGATCGAAGGGGCTCGGGAAAGGACACTGCGATGAGCACGCCGGCCCACCAAGACCGGACCCGGATGTTCGCCCGGGTGGTCGGTCCGCTCCTGGCCATCGTCGACACCGTGGCGGCGGTGCGCCTGCCGGATCTGCATCACCTCACCGCGGAATTGTCGACGGACGGGCTGTGGACCTGGGTGACCGGCGCGTTCACTCTGCTGGTTGGACTGGTCGTCGTCGCGCTGCATCCGTACTGGGACAGCCCGGCGGCGATCATCATCTCCGCCGTAGGTTGGTTGGGCGCCGTCAAGGGCCTGGTTCTGCTGGCGTTCCCCAGGGTGATCGGGGCAACCGCCGACGCCGTCGTCGGAGCACCGGGTTGGTGGCGGATCCTCTACGTGGTGGTCGCCGTGCTGGGGCTGTATGTGGCCTACATCGGCTGGGTGCCGACGGCCAAATCGACGTCGCCGACGGCCCATTGACCTTCGACGGCCGCAGCGGGCTAGGCCGGTCGCAGGATGGCCACCAGGAAATCGGACTCGTCGGTGAACGGCCGGACATCCCAGGTGGACAACAGCAGATCCTGAGCCAGCCCGGCATCGGTTGCGTCGGCGAAGAACTGGGCGAACTCGTAGCCGCGGCCGGCGCCGAAGCCGATCACCGCGCGGCCGTCATCGGCCAGGTGGGCGCGTAGCCGGCTCAACACCTGACCGCGGGTACTCGGCGCCAGGAAGGTCATCACGTTGCCGGCCGCGACGATGATGTCGAACGGTTCGGTGATGCCGCGGGCCGGCAAGTCGAGTTCGGCCAGGTCGCCGACCAGCCAGCGTGGCCCGGGGCTGTCCTGCTCGGCGGCGTCGATGAGCACCGGGTCGACGTCGACGCCGACCACCCGGTGACCGGCCTCGGCCAAGAACCCGCCCAACCGGCCGGGGCCGCAGCCGGCGTCGAGAATATGGGCGCCGCGGGACGCCATCGCGTCCACCAGTCGGGCTTCGCCGAACAGGTCGTCACCGGCGCGCGCCATCGAGCGGAACCGTTCGATATACCAGTGCGAATGTTCGGGGTCCGCGGCGACCTGCTGCATCCAGAGGCTCTTTTCGACCATGTAGGCATTCTGGCGCAGCAGCGCGCGTCGGTGGCGGGCCGGACCCAGGGTGACGCTATTGGCCCGGTTCACCGGGCGCGACGGCTGGTTGCTGAAGACATCGTGGCGAGCGACCGCACCGATTGTGCGCTCGGGAACCCGGTACGGGCACCTGGCCGTCGTCACGGCAACGCGCTGGCAGCCCCTGGCGCCGTCAACAGTTCGTGGGCAGCGTTGCGCGTCAACGGGTTTGAAACCAACGTCGGACGTCAGGTCTACTACGGGGAGGCGGCGGTGTCAGCGATGCGGCCTGCCCGAACTGCGGAAGCATTCAACGATTCCGCGATTTCAGTGCTGCCCTTGATGACTGGTACACCACCGGTATCGACGATCATGCCTGCCCCGCCTGCACTCGGCGCAGCCTGATCAACCAGTTCCGCCACGACGTTGCGGTGCAACTCAACCACCATCGTGTGCTCTACCTCTATGACAAGCATTAGCGCCCAAGCGTCCGACCTGCCGCCGACGATAGTCGCCGGGCAGCCATGTCGTCGCTGACCGGCGGCACGTGTCAGCGCATCCCGGTATCCTGGCAAGGCTTCATGAGTTGTCGTCACCAAGCTCCGACTGGACGGCACGCCAACCCCACGCTCGTGGGTGGCTCGGATGACGAAGCGGCTGATGCGGACCGGCATCGGCAAGAGCGCCTCCGTAGGCGGAGGCCCCGAATGAGATAGGGGCTGCCTCATGCGTGGATCGATGTGGGATCTTTCCGAAGCCGGTGACCCATGCGACTCCTACCAGCCGGGCCATCGGGTGTTCTACGTCCACTTCAACGTCTCGATGCGCATACCGTCGCCGGTCATCCCCGTCACCGCCGTGGTCGACGACGACGGCCTGGTGCACATCGAGGGCGATGACCTGTCGGTGGTGCGGTGGAATCACCGCCCGGAGGTGCTCCGCGCCGCGCTGCAGCGTTTCGGTGGCCGGGCGGACTGGAAGCCGCGCTGGCACCTCCTCGCGGTCCCCATGGAGCTGTTCATCGGCAGTGCGCGCAGCGTGTTCAACATGGCCGACCCGGCCCAACGGACGCCGTGCCCGGTTGGCCGCCGGGTGAACCGCGACGGCCCGTCTGCTGAACGGACTGCCGCCCAGCAGCGCAATAACGCTGCGCGGGGTAAGACCGACAACCGTCATGTCCCGCCGCTTCGGCTGGCTGACCGCTATCGCGACGGTCGCCCCAAGCCGCGCAGCAACGGCCCAGCCAGCTAAGCCTGCGGGTGTCGATTGACTTCCGCCGACTGCGGTGCCCCGGATGCGCGCTCAGGCTAGACTTTGCGTCTACTCGCGTGATTTTTAACTACTCCGGACACCACCCGCATTGCCATGCGATTCGGATCTCCGGCGGCCAGCGGTGAAGGAGCGCCCCGTGCTGATGACCAAGGCCTTCGCGCCGATCGCGATCGCCGGCACCGTGGCCGGCGGTGTGCTGGCCGCCCCGACGGCCCGCGCCGCGCATGCCGACCTGGCCTTGCTGGCCGACACCGCGATCTTCGTCGGGGCCACCACCCTGTCCACGCCCTCGGCGACGTACGCCAAGACCGCCGCCGACCTCTTCCTGCAGCCGTTGGGTTTCGACGCCGGCGACGACCCGACCACCTGCCTGATCGGCTCCGCCGGGTGCGACGCGCCGCTGCAGATCCTCACCACCCCGGAACTGGTGCAGCAGTACCACAGCACCATGGTCGGGGCGGCCGAGATCGTCCGGGCGGTGCAGGCTCAACTTGACGCCAATCCGGACGCCTTCGACGCCGACCACCCGCTGTGGGTGTTCGGCTACTCGCAAGGCGCCGCGGCCGGTTCGATCGCGATGGCCCAACTCGCCCACGACGGTGTCGACTCGGATGCCCTGCACTTCGTGTTCATCGGCAACCCGGTGGGCCGCGACTACCAGACCCCGGACGACGCCTTCCCGACGACCGTCTACACCATCCCCGGCGACCCGGTCGCCGACCCGACGTCCACCTCCGAGCTCGGCTTGTTCTACGAACACATGATGTATCTGGGCCTGACCCCCGATCAGGTCGCCCACCACACCGAAACCGTCGACGGGATGCTCACCAACCTCGACATCTCCGGTGACTTCGACCAGTTCGGCGCCTGGCTCAGCGCGCTCGGCCACGGACTGCTCGACAGCAGTTGGTGGGAGGGTCTGTTCTACTCGGTGGTGGCGGCCTTCTACGACGCCTTCGGCAACATCGAGGACTTCTTCGGCGACTGGATGGGCATCGACTGGGCCGGAGTCGAAGAGACCCTCGACGTCTGGTTCCCGCCGGTTTAACGTTTCTCGCCGCGCGCAGATCGCTTCGGCCCGGCCGCGGTGACATACCGCGCCGATGACGGCATCCATCTTCACGGAAGCATCGGGCTGGTGACCATCCTGCGGGTGCGCGACGTGGCTGCCTCGGTCCGCCGCCGGCTCGCTGGTCTCGTTATGGCAGCTCCCCGCGGGCCAGCACCGCGCACGCGAAGTCGCTCTGAGGCGGGCATTTCACCCTATGGTCGTGCGGCGTTGCCGGTGTGACGGATGCGACCGGGGCTCGCGGCCCCTACTGCGCGTCGGTGACAGCAGCGGCATCGGCTGGCGCCACCGGAATCGTTTTGGCCAGCCAGTTCGGCGCCAGCACCGACAGCCCGGTGGCCGCCCCGGTGGCCGCACCTACCCCGGTCCAGGCCACCGGCCCCAGCGGCGTGCACCCGAAGAAGTGACTGACGCCGGGGGTTTGCACGATGCCGACCAGCACCGCCGCGCTGCCCAGCGCCGTCGCCGCCACCAGCGGACTGTGCCGCCGGGTCAGTAGGGTTTGCACCAACTGCGTTGCCACCAGAGCGGTCAATCCCATTGTCGCGGTGCGCCGTTCGGTTCCCGGCGTCCAACGCCCAATGGCCCAGGCGGCGGTCGCGCCGGCGGCGGTCACCGCGCCGCGACTGACGATCTGGCGCATCAACGGGGTGTCCAGTGACGGCGCCGGCTCGGTCAAGATCGCCAGTTGGTGAGCCCGCTCGGCTTCTTCGTCCTCCCGGCCGACGTCTTCGTCGTCGTCGTCCAGTTGCGGGTATTGCGGGGTGACGGCAACCGCGAGGGCGGGGAACATATCGGTGAGCAGGTTCACCAACAGCAATTGCCGGGTGCCCACCGGCGCCCGCCCGGACCCGAACGCGGTGCCGATGATGGTGAACAACACCTCGCCGACATTGCCGCCGACCAGAATGGTGACCGCGTCACGCACCCCGCTCCACATCCCGCGGCCTTCGACCAACGCATCGATCAGCACACCCAGATCGTCTTCGGTCAACACCATGTCCGCGGCACCGCGGGCCGCGGACGAGCCCCGACCGCTCACCCCGATACCGACGTGCGCCATCCGGATCGCCGCGGCATCGTTGGCGCCGTCGCCGACCATCGCCGTCACCTGCCCGCTGCGCTGCAACGCCGCGACGATCTGCACCTTTTGTTCCGGGCTGACCCGAGCGAACACCTGCGCATCGGCGGCAACCTTGGTGAAGCCCTCCTCGTCGAGCGCGGCCAGTTCAATACCGGTGACCTCGCGGGCATCCGGCGGCAGGCCCAACTGGCGGGCGATCGCCCGCGCGGTGACCGGATGATCGCCGGTGATCAACACCACGGTGCGACCGGTCTGCACCAACGTCTCGACCAGCGGCTGAGCCGAGGGCCGCAGCGTGTCGGCCAAACCGACGAAGCCGATCAACTCCAAATCGTGCGCCGCCGCGTCGACGGCGTCGGCGTCGGTGTCCTCATCGTTGTCGGTGGCCAACTCCCAGCGCCGTTGCGCCACGGCCAGCACCCGCAAGCCCTCCTCGGCCAGCCTCTCCACCAACGCTTCCGCCTGGTCGTGGTCACGATCCGGGTCGGCGAACCGACACCGCGGCAACACCATTTCCGGGGCGCCCTTGAGCATGAGCATCGGCGCGTCGGGCTCGGTGTCCGCCGTGCCGATCGCCGCGGCGTAGCCGCGACTGGACTCGAACGGCACCTCGGCCAGCACGGTCCAGGCCGAATCATCGTGGCCGGGCAACGAACTCGCTGCGGTGAGCACCGCCTCGTCGGTGGCGTGGGCATGCCCCTGGCCTTCCCGCGGCTGGGTGCACGCCCGGGCGGCCGCCCGCACCACGTCGGCGGCGCGCGGATCGGCGGCGCGGGGAAAGGGACCTTGCGGACTCATCGAGGGCGGGACGCCGTAGACGACGCGTAACCGGTTCTCGGTGAGGGTGCCGGTCTTGTCGAAACAGACGGTCTGCACCCGGCCCAGCGCCTCGACCGCGCGCGGAGTGCGGACCAGCACGCCCCGCCGAGACAGCCGCCGGGCGGCGGCCAGCTGGGCCAGGGTCGCCACCAGCGGCAACCCCTCCGGGACGGCCGCCACCGCGATGGCGACACCGTCGGCCACCGCCTGGCGCAGCGGCGCACGGTGCAGCAACGCCAACCCGGTCACCACCGCACCACCGGCCAGCGTCAGCGGCAGTACTTTGCTGGTCAACTCGCGCAGCCGGGCTTGCACCCCGGCCGCCGACTCGACACCGGCCACCGCCGCGATCGCCCG